>DATKKO010000225.1:0-5661 GCA_035542955.1 Terriglobales bacterium | reverse complement strand
CGAGCACGACCGCGGGCCGGTTCACGATCGCGCGCGCGATCGCGGCGCGCTGCCGCTCGCCGGCCGACAGCTCCTGCGGGTAGGCCGCGTGCTGCGCGTCGAGCCCGACCTGCTCGAGCGCGACGAGCACGCGCGGCACGACCTCGCTGTCGGAGAAATGGCCCGTGATGCGCACCGCGAGGGCCACGTTCTCGAACACGGTGCGGTCGTTCAGCAGGCGGAAGTCCTCGTAGATCACGCCCAGCGTGCGGCGCAGCAGCGCCCGCTGCGCGCGGCGGACGCGGGAGCCGCGGAAGGTGCCGACCACGACGGTGCCGCTGGTGGGGGCGATCTCGTGCGTGACGAGGCGCAGGATGGTGGTCTTGCCCGCGCCGCTCGCGCCCACGAACGACACGCACTCGCCCTCGTCCATGTGCCAGGAGATGGCATCGAGCGCCAGGCGCTCTCCATAGCGCTTGGTGACGTGCTCGAACGTGATCATCGAGGGGAAGCTAGCAGAAGCCGCGGCGCGGCAACAACGGCGGCGAGGACGAGGCCCGGCGCCTCGCGGAGCCGGGCCTCGCGTTCCGCCTCGGAGCTAGATCCTGCGGATCTCGATCTGCGCCTTCGCGCGCAGCCCCTGGATCCACTCGTCGTAGCGCTCCTGCTCCTTGATCTGCGCGACCGCCTTCGGCAGATCGTCCTTCACCTCGGCCAGCGTGTAGGGACGCTCCGGCTTGCGATCCGTGACCTTGAAGATGTTGTAGCCCGCCTGGTTCTCGAGCACGTCGCTGGTCTGGCCCACCTCGAGCGTGTCGATCCCGGCGCGGATGTTGGGATAGAGCGTGTTCAGCGCGACGAGCCCGATGTCGCCGTCCGTGCCCGCCGGTCCCGAGAGCTTGCTGTAGCGGTGGACCAGCGTGGTGAAGTCCGTGCCCCGGCGCGCCTCCGCCGCCACGCGCTCGGCCCGCGCCTTGGCGCGCGCGCGGTCCTCGTCCGTGGTGGGCACGCGGATCAGGATGTGGCGCGCGTGCGCCTCCGGGATCGGCTGGCCCTGCGCGTCGAGCGAATCCTTGCCGGCCGCGGTCCGGAGCGTGTCGCGATCGAGCACCTCGATCAGGTGCCAGCCGTACGGGCTCTGCACCGGCTCGCTCAGCTCGCCGAGTTTGAGGCTGAACGCCGCCTGCTCGACCGCCGGCTCCATCGTGCCCTTCGCGAAGTAGCCCAGGTCTCCTCCCGACTTCGCCGAGCCAGGATCGTCCGAGACCTCGGCCGCGAGCTTCGCGAACTTCTCGCCGGCGAGGATGCGCTTGCGGATCGCGAGCGCCTTGGCGCGGCCGGCCGCGTCGGCCGCCGAGTCCGGCATCACGGGGATCTGGATCACCGAGAGCCGCACCTGCGCCGGAGCCTTCGGGAACTTCTCCGGGTGCGCCTTGAAGAAGGCCTCGGCCTCGGCCTGCGACACCGGCTTCGCCGGGAACATCTTCTGCCGGAGCTGCGCCACCATGCCCTGCTTGCGCAGATCGTCGCGGTACTTCGCGCGCAGCTGCTCCTCGGACATGTTCTCGCGCGCGAGCTGTTCCTTGAAGCCGTCGGGCCCGAAGCGCGTCTTCGCGTCCGAGATCGCCTTCTCCACCGCGCGGTTCAGGTCGGCGTCGCTCACGGTGTAGCCGAGCCGCTTGGCCTCGGTCTCCATGAGCTTTTCGTTGATCATCTCGTTCAGGATCTGCCGCCGCAGCGTGTCGACGGTGGCCGAATCGGGGTTCATCTGGTTGTTCGTGATGAACAGGTAGAGCTGCTCCTCGACGTCGCTCTGCAGGATCACGTCGTCGTTGACCACCGCGGCGATGCCGTCCAGACGGCGGGTCGGGGACGGCGCGGGCGTCCGGGTCGTGCGCGGCGTCGCGGCCGGCGTCCGCCGCGGTGGCGCCGTCCGGCCCGCGGGCGCCGATCCCGCGGCCTGCGGCTTCGTGGTCTGGGAGTGCGCGGGCAGGGCCGCGGCGGCGAGGAGAAGGGCGATCATCGCCCATCGCGGTGACTTCAACGTGACCTCCAGGGAAGACGAGATGTCCGTGCGCTGCACGGCTCCGGGCCACTGGCTCGACTTCGCAGTATAGCGGCTCCGCCCCGCGGACGCCCAAGCGAGCCCGCCCCGTCCGGCCACCCTTCAGGACCTGACCCGGCCTTGAAGCCGGGGCCCGCCGCTTGCGCGGTCCGGGCGCACTTTCGCCGCGACAACTGCCGCGCTCGTCGGCCCCGAGCGCCCGGCCCCGGGGCCCGCCCCTATGCTGGTCGCATGCAAGCCTCCCCGCCGCGGCCCCCCTTGGACCCCTCGCCACCCGTATGGGAAAGTCCGTCCGTGAGCACCCCGTATCGTGGTCGGCGCTTCCTGGCGATCCTGGCCGTGCTGTTCTCCATGGCCGTCGCCCTGCCGCGCTTCCTCACCTACACCCCCTACGCCCGCTTCGGCGCCGAGCTGAATTTCGACACGCCCGGCCACTTCGGCGAGGTGCGCAAGGTCGTCGGGCCGCCCGCGCAGGGGCTGCTCGAGAAGGGCGATCGCCTGCTCGTGGTCGACGGCCTGCCGTTCACGCGCGACCAGTTCCGTCAGTTGCGCTCGAGCGGAGGACTGCCGCACGGCCCGCTGCCGCTCCGCATCCAGCGCGGTTCCGAGGTGATCGATCTGACGCTGCCGCCCGTGCAGCTCGGCGTGTGGCAGCGCGTGCGCCTGTTCACGTACCCGCTCATCGCCGTGATCGCGGCGCCGCTCATCGCGTTCCTGCTGGTGTGGCGGCGTCCCGACCTGGCCGCGGCATGGGGCTTCCTCGGCTACGCGGCCCTGCAGGCGCTGTTCGTGGTCTGGGACATGTTCCACTTCCCGCAGGGCGCGACCAGCCCTCTGTTCCGCGGCTATCTCGTGCTCTACGGGGCGCTGGTCTGGTGGTACCCGGCCTCGTTCCTGCACTTCATGACCATCTTTCCGCGGCCGCGCTGGCGTCAGCCCGGCCCCTGGCGCAGCGCATGGTTCTGGCTCGTGGTGGTCGCCTATGCCGCGCCTCTCGTGATGTGGCTGTTCGGGGGCGGGCCGGTCGCGACCCAGGAGAATCTGTTCCCATGGTTCCAGATCATCGCGATGCCCCTCGGGACGCTCTCGCTCATCGGCCACTACGCGTGGCCCGGCGCGGGGCGGGAAGCGCGCCGCCCGCAGATGAGCGAGCGCGTGCTGGCGCTCGCGGTGGCGGTGACGCTGCTGCTCGCCGCGGCCTCCTGGGTGCTGTTCGAGAACCCGCGCATCTACGTCTGGTTCTCGCTGCCCTTCGTGCGCTTCGCCTTCGCCTCGGTGACCGTGGCGTTCCTCGCCGCCCCGCTGGTGATCGCGTTCCTGATCGCGAACGACCCGGTGTTCGATCCGCGCCGGGTGGTGGTCCAGAGCGTTCCCTACGCGCTGCTCTCGATCGTGCTCGCCGCCGTCTATCTGGGCATGGTCGTCGTGGCCCAGCGCCTGTTCGGCGCCGCGACCGGCGAGGAGGGCGTGATGCCGAACCTCGTGGCGGCGCTCGTGGTGGCCTTCGCCTTCGCCCCGTTCTGGAGCCGCCTGCAGCGCGGCCTGAACCAGATCTTCGGACGCGACCCCCAGGCGCTGCGCCGCTCGCTCGACCGCGTGGGCCAGGAGCTGCTCGGGGCGCTCGACCGCGACGAGGTGCGGCGCGCCGTGGACGAGGGCCTGCGGCGCGGGCTCAAGCGGCACGTGGCGCTCGAGTGGCCCGAGCCGGGAGCGCCGCGTCTCGCCGAGGGCGAGGAGCTGCCCGAGCACGCGCAGCGCGCGGTCGAGAACCTGCTCGTGCAGGCCGGCATCCGGCTCGAGAACCTGGCGCTCCAGGGGCAGCGGGCGGCGGCCGAGCGGCAGGCGATCGAGCTGCGCGAGGCGGCCACGCGCGCCGAGCTGCGCGCGCTGCACGCGCAGGTCCAGCCGCATTTCCTCTTCAACGCGCTCAACGCGCTGGCCTATCTGACCGAGACCGATCCGCCGGCCGCGCAGCGCTTCACCGAGCGGCTCGCGGACATGCTGCGCTACACCGTCGAGGCCGGCGATCGCCCCGCCGCGCTGCTCTCGGAGGAGATCGAGTTCGTGGAGGACTATCTCGGCGTGGCGGGCGAGCGCTACGAGATCCCGCTCGAGTTCACCTACCGCGGCCCGCAGGAGATGCTCTCGCTGCCGGTGCCGCCGCTCCTCCTGCAGCCGCTGGTCGAGAACAGCCTCAAGCACGGCTGCGCCCCCGGCGCGCCGGCGCTCCATCTCGAGCTCGAGGCGAGGCGCGAGGACGGCACGGTCGAGCTCACGTTCTCCGACGACGGCACGGCGACGCCGAACGGGGGGCCGAGCCTGGGCGTGGGACTCACGAATCTCGAGCAGCGCCTGCGCCGCTTCGCCGGCGCGGGCGCGAGCATGGAGGCCGGCGTGCGGCGCGGGGAGAACGGCGCGGCCGGCCGCGGCTTCGTGGTCCGTCTGCGCTGGCCGAGCCGGAAGGAGGCCGTGGCGTGAGCGCGCGGAGCGATGATCGCGAGAACCGGCCGCTGCGCGTGGTGATCGCGGACGACGAGCCGCGGGCGCGCCAGTTCCTCGAGAAGCTGCTGGGCGAGCACGAGGGCGTGGAGGTCGTGGGCTCGGCCCGCGGCGGGGCCGAGGCGCTGCAGATGATCTCCGACCTCAAGCCCGACGCGGTGTTCCTCGACATCCACATGCCCGATCTCTCGGGCCTCGAGGTGGCGCGCCACCTGCGCGGGGCCGAGGCGCCGGTCGTGGTGTTCGTCACCGCGTACGACAAATACGCGGTCGAGGCCTTCGAGGTGGCGGCGCTCGACTACGTGCTGAAGCCGCTCCGCCGGGAGCGGCTGGCCGAGGCCCTGCGCCGCATCGCCGCCGAGGTGCGGAGCGGGCACCCGGCCGCGCGCGCGCAGGAGATGCACGCCGCGCTCGACTCGCCCGCGCTGGCGAGCCAGCAGCCGCCGCTCCGCAGGCTCCCCGTGCGCCATCGGCGCGAGGTCAAGCTCCTCGACCTCGACCAGGTGCCGCTCATCTTCTCGCGCGACCGGCTGGTGCTCGCGCGCTGCGACCAGCACGAGTACCTCGTCGACTACACGCTGCAGGAGCTGGAGCAGCGGCTGCCCGAGGGGCAGTTCGTGCGCGTGCACCGCGCCGCGCTGGTGAACGTGGACGCGATCGAGTCCTACGGCGGCGAGGAGGGCGTGCTCGTGCTCAAGCTGCGGGACGGCACGCGCGTCGAAGCGAGCGAGCGCCGCGCGGCCGAGGTGCGGAGACGATTGCGGTAGACTGGATCCCGATCCGCATCGCCGCTCTCGTGTCCCGGAGATCCTCCATGGTCCAGCGTTTCGTGCTCGCCCGATTCCTCCTGCCGAGCCTGATCGCGCTCGCGGGCTTCGGCTTCATCGTGCCGAAGAGCGCCGCGCTCGCGGCGCCGGTCCGGCCGCTCTCCGCCGAGGCGCAGCGCTTCCTCGGCGACTGGTATGGGGCGCTCCCCGTGGGCGGCGCGCGCGTGCAGATCATCTTCCGCATCATCCGCGGCCAGCTCGGCGGCATGGTCGGCACGATGGACATCCCGGAGCAGCACGCGAGCGGGATCGGCATGGACTCGCTGCTCATCGGCCGCGGCACGATCCGGA
>DATKKO010000224.1:0-2897 GCA_035542955.1 Terriglobales bacterium | reverse complement strand
TCCCGGCGAGCGACGCGCCGGGCCGCACCGCGCGCTCGACCAGCGACTGGATCACGTCGAGCGAGGGCAGCAGCTTCCCGTCCAGCGAGCGCTCGACCACCCCGAGCCGCAGCGCGCGATCCTCGATGCCGCCCAGCGCGAGGATCGGGTCGCGCACTGCGCCGCGCACGAGCGAGAGCGAGACAGCGGCGCTCACGATCGAGCGCGAGTTCGAGGAGGCGCGCAGGTTGCGGCACGCGGCGACGCGCCCGGCGGCGAGCCGCGGCACCAGGATGCGCGTGACGAGCCCGGGCACGGGTCTCACGAGGTAGCGCTCGACGGTGAGGTTGCGCGAGGCGCCGCTCACGCCGGCCAGGCTCAGCCGGGCTTCGAGCGCGATCAGCATGGGGATGAGGTCGCTGTGCGGGACGTGCGCGGCGACGTGCCCGCCGAGGGTCGCCATGTTCCGCACGTTCCGGCTCGCGATCTGGGCGGCCGCGGCACGCAGCGGCCCCGGCACCTTCCGGTCCTCGACCACCTGCTGGACCGTGCACAGCGCGCCGATCGAGACGTGGCTGCGCATGAGCTCGATCCGGGCGAGGTCGAGGCCGGCGAGGCTGATGCACTGCTCGGGCGGCCGCGGGCACTCGCTCGAGTTGAGCCAGGTCCCGCCCGCGAGGAATGCGGCCCGCGCGCGCAGCCGCCGTTTGAGGGCGAGCGCCTCGCGGACGGTGGCGGGACGATGGAACTGCTCGATCATGCTCGGTTCCTCGCGAGGACACGTCCGGGTGAGCGACCGAACATTGTAGGGGGCCGTGAGGGAAAAGGGAATGGAGGAGTGCGGCGCGGGGCGCTCGGTCTCGAGCGCCCCGGGAGAGGCCCCTGGTCAGCTCACGCGCTCAGGCCGCGTCTGCGACCGTCTCCACCGAGAACTGGGGCGGCGACTCGAGATGCTTCTTCACCGCGCACTGCTCAGCCGAGCGCACGAGCGCGGCGTGATACTTCTCGGGGAAGCTGGGCGGCACGTGGATCTCGAGCCCGATCTTGCCCACGTGCCCCGTGAGCGGGTTCGCGGACATGCGCTGTACGATGCGGATGCCCTCCGTGGACAGGCCGCGCTGGCGGCAGAAGCCCAGCACGTAGATGCCCGCGCAGGTGCCGATCGAGGCGAGGAAGGTCGCGAACGGCGTGGCCGCCGAACCCTCGCCGCCGCCCTCGCGGGGCTGATCCGTGCGCACCGTGTAAGGGCCGATCTGGGCGTCCACGCGGGCGCCGCCGGGGAAGCTGATCACCATCTCCATCCGAAGTCCCTCGTGGGGGGAAGCGCGGAGACGCGTTCGACCGTGTTCTCCGCGGGCCTTTCGTCGTCCGCGGGTGAGAGTCACGCCGCCCGGAAAAGGATACGGCCCCGGGAGAGCCCGGGGCCGTACGCCGTCCGATGGACCGGACGCTACCGGCTACCGTGCGCGGGCAGGCGCCGCACCCCCAAGCCGCGCCCGAGGAACGGCGGCCCCCAGGCGGGATCGGCCTTGTGCATCTTCGAGAGGACCACCTGCATGCGCCGCATGATCTGGCCGGGCTCGGCGCCCTCGACCAGCAGGCCTTCGTAGACCGCGGCCGCGACCGCGTGCGCCGCGTAGTGCCCCGGCTTCTGCTTGTAGCGGCGCGCGTCGATGTCCGAGCGCATGTGCCGGCGCAGCTCGGCGACGATGCGCTCGTCGCGGTCGCGCCAGTCCTGGATCTGCCCGAGCGCGTGTCCTTCGAGGCTCTCGAGCGGCGCCTGCACCAGCGTGCGGGCCACGATCGCCGCCGAGCGCACGGCCACCTTCCCCGGCACCGCCGTGCGTCCGAGGCGAACCGGCCGCCCTCCCGCGTCCGCGTCGGTCTCGCGCAGCAGCGTGTCGGCCCACAGATCGCTGCGCTTGAAGGACAGCAGTCGCACGGTCTCCGCCGCGAGCCAGCCGCGCAGCACGTCGGCCGGATGCTCGTCGCTCTCCGCGCCCACCGTGCTCAGACGCCCGCCCGCCGAGAAGCCGCGGAAGTAGGCGATCACGCCCGCGCCCGCGGCCGGGCCCATGTTGAGGATGCCGAGCACGTCGGAGGCCGTCTCGTCGATGCGGCTCGACCAGTACGCGGGCAGATCGTCGGGCAGCTCCGCGGCCGCGAGCGCTTCCCGCACCGTCTTCTTCAGCTCGAGCAGCAGGCCGTCGTCCGCGTGGAGGATGTCGTGCCCCGCGGTCTCGTGGCCCAGAGCCGACCATCCGACCAGCCCCAGGTGCGCATGCGAGGGCGGCAGGCTCACCACGCCCGCGCCCGCGCCGAACTCGCCGGTCGCGTCCGCCGGCCAGGTGTAGGGGCCCGCGTCCGGATTGCCCCACTTCACGAGCGGCGCGACCACGCCGTGATCGGGCGGCTTCACCTCGGCGCGGTCCTCGGCGCTGAGGAAGCCGTCGTAGAGATCCGCGACCACCTCCTGGAACGACCCGGTCGCGACCTTCTCGTAGCCCTCCGCGTTCTGGAGCAACGACTGCGCGATGTCGAGCATGAGGCAGCCCTCGCCCTCGGGATCGCGGCGCAGGATGGAGCGGAATTCGTCCTCGCCGAGATCCTTCAGCTCGGCGAGGAACGGGCGCAGCATCGTGCGCCGGTACACGCGCGGCACATGCGGCCGCGCCTGATCCAGACGCTCGAGGAGCTGGCCGTAGTCACGGAGCGTGGCCGGGCCGGCGGACATGTCGCGGAGCGCGCGGCGCGCGTCGTCCACGCACGCGGCCATGTTCGGCAGATCGATGGGACTCACGGGGCCTGATCTCCTTCCCTCGGCAGGGGTGGGCCTCGAGGGGGCACCCACGCGCGAGGCGCGTGGGTCCGGCCCGCAAGGCGAGCCCGGGCGGCTCGTGCGGTTCCGCTTCGGAGCC
>DATKKO010000223.1:0-5086 GCA_035542955.1 Terriglobales bacterium | reverse complement strand
CGGGTCGGAGAGCGCCTCATCAGCGACCACGGCGAGTGGATCCTGTTGCGGGAGGCCAAGGGCGACGGCAAGTTCACGCTGTATGTCTTCGGCACGGCGGGCACGTACACGATCCGCGTGGACCACGGGTCCGTGCTCCTGGTGCTCGAGTGCGGGTATTGAACCCCGGCCCGGGGCGGTCCGGAGCCCCGGGCGGCATGCAGGAGGGGCGTCCGCGCGCGTCGCGCCGCGATGCGCGCGGCGCTACCCCCGCCAGCGATTCGTGATCGGCAGCCGGCGGTCGCGCCCGAAGGCGCGCGGCGTGATCTTGACCCCGGGCGGGCTCTGGCGCCGTTTGTATTCCGCCGCGTCCACCAGATGGATCACGCGCTGCACCGTGTCCATCTCGTATCCCAGCGCCGCGATCTCCGCGGCGGAGCGGTCCTCCTCGACGTAGGCCTCGAGGATGGGGTCCAGCACCTCGTAGGGCGGCAGCGTGTCCTGGTCGGTCTGGCCGGGCTTCAGCTCCGCCGAGGGCGGCCGCACGAGCGTGCGCTCGGGGATCACCGCGCCGCGCGCGTTCCGATGGCGCGCGAGCCGGTACACCATCGTCTTGTACACGTCCTTCAGCACGGCGAAGCCGCCCGCCGAGTCTCCGTACAGCGTGCTGTAGCCGACCGAGGTCTCGCTCTTGTTGCCGGTGGTGAGCACGAGCCAGCCGAACTTGTTCGAGAGCGCCATCAGATCGGTGCCGCGGATGCGGGCCTGGAGGTTCTCCTCGGTGATGTCGGGCGGACGGCCGGCGAATGCGGGCTCGAGCGCTCGGCCGAAGGCGTCGAACACGTCCAGGATCGGCACGGCGAGGAAGCGCGTGCCCAGCGCGCGGCACAGGGCTTCGGCATCCTCGCGTGAGGCGGCGGCGCTGTAGGGCCCGGGCATGCTCACCCCGACCACGTGCTCGGGCCCGAGGGCGTCCACGGCAATGCAACAGCAGAGCGCCGAGTCGATGCCGCCCGAGAGCCCGAGCACGACCGTGTCGAACCGGTTCTTGCGCACGTAGTCGCGCGTGCCGAGGACGAGCGCCTCATAGACCTCGGCCTCGAGGCTCAGGACCGCCGGCGCCTCGCGCAGCGGCAGCGGCGGCTTCCCGGCGGGCGCGGACGGCACGGACAGCTCGATGCGGGGCAGCGCGCCGTCCTCCTCGAGCATCCTCTCCCTGCGCAGCCGCGCGTCGTGCAGCCGCGCGTTGAAGACGGCGTCGAGGTCGAGATCGGCGACGACCAGGTCCTCGGCGAAGGGGAGTCCCTGCGCCAGCACCTGACCCTGCTCGCCCACGATCAGGCTCGCGCCGTCGTGGAGCACTTCGTCCTGCCCGCCGACGAGGTTCGCGTAGGCCACGATCGCGAGGTGGTCGGTGGCGCGCGTCTCGAGCATCCGGCGCCGGTCGGCGGCCTTGCCCGCGTGGTAGGGCGAGGCCGACACGTTGATCACGACCTCCACGCCGCCGCGCAGGACCTGCTCCTCGATCGGACCGCCCGAGAACCAGATGTCCTCGCAGATGCTCACGCCCAGCGCGACGTCGCCGCGCACGAACACCGCGTTCTCCCGGCCGGGCGCGAAGTAGCGGTTCTCGTCGAACACGCCGTAGTTCGGCAGGTAGTGCTTGCGATAGGTCCCGGCCCAGCGCCCGTCGTGGAGCACGGCGGCCGCGTCGTAGAGATCCACGCCGCGGTCCACCGTGCCGACGATCACGGTCATGCCGCGCGTGTGGGGCAGCAGCTCGCGCGTGCGCTGGAGCGCGCAGTCGATGAACGAGGGCTTGAGCAGCAGGTCCTCGGGCGGATAGCCCGTGACCATCATCTCGGGGAAGGCGAGCACGTCGACCGCGAGCGCGCGCGCGCGCTCGATCGCGGCGACGATCCGCTCGAAGTTGCCGTCCAGATCCCCGACCGTCGCGTTGAGCTGGGCGAGACCGAGCCGCAGGGAGCGCATGGCGCCGCGATTGTGGGGTCTCCTCCGGACCCGCGCAAGACAGGCTCCCGGAAGCGCGCCGCGGAGCGCGGGATCGGCGGCTCGAGCCGCGCTCTCGCGCCGAGCGGCCGCGGGTCGTCCGGCGCGGCGCGCCGCCCGCCAACGAAAACGCCCGGCTCGACGCCGGGCGATCTCGTTCCATCGCGGGCGGGCCCGTGCAGCTCGGACTCTCGCCCGCATCGTTCAAGCGGAACCGAGGCGGCCGGCGCTTGATCGCCGGTCCGCCCCGGATTCCTATCCGCTTCCCGGCAGGGGTCCTGCTGGACCCAACCTTACTGCCCTGGGCGGCTCTTGAACTCGGCCACGAAGACCAGAGACGAATCCGGCCTCCGGCGTCTGCCAACGCAAGAGGCGTTCCGGCTCGGCTCACGGTCCGCGCAGCGCGCAATCGATTGTCCCGCCAATCGGGGGCGCAAGGAAAGGACGAAATGGCGGTCGCGGAATGCCCGGTCCCGGGCCGGGCCGGATGGAGATTTGCCGCCGGCCTCTCCGGGGTGAGCCCTCGCCAAGCTCAACCTTGCGCGGCGTTCGAATCCGGTCGGCCGGCCAGCCGGAGCGCCAGGGCCGCCGCCGCGATCGCGATCGCCGTCATCACGAGGAACGCGTCGTGCGTGGCCAGCGCGAACGCCGCCGGATTCGTCGCCGCTCCGCCGGCGCTCGCGGCCAGTACGCCGCCGCCGTGGACCCGGTAGCGGGATGAGACGATCGCCGCCATCGCGGCGGCCCCCGAGGCGATGCCGAGATTGCGCATCGTGGCCTGGAGCCCGGAGGCGAGGCCCAGCTTCGCGGGCGGCACGCTGCCCATCACCGCGCTCGAGTTGGGCACCGAGAACAGGCCCATGCCGACGCCCACGAGCCCCATGCCCGCGAGCAGGTGGCCCACGGACGGCGCGATCCCGAACTGCGCCATGGTCGCGAAGCCGGCCGCGGTGAGCAGCATGCCGGCGATCGAGAGCGGGCGCGGGCCGAGGCGATCGGACCAGCGCCCCGCGAGCGGCGCGAGCACGAGGCTGACGAGCGGCATCACCGCGAGCCAGCGCCCGCTGCGCGCGGCATCGAAGCGCAGCACTTCCTCGAGGTAGAGCGGGAGGTGGAAGCCGACCGTGATCCCGAGCCCGTTCGCGATCAGGGTGAGCGTCGTGGCCACGCCCAGCGGACCGCGCAGCAGCTCGATCGGCAGCAGCGGATGCGCCGAGCGCGCCTCGTCGAGGGCGAACGCGGCGAACAGCACGGCCGCCAGCGCGAACGCGGGCCACACGTGCGCGTCGCCCCAGCCGTGCGAGGGCCCGCGCGAGAGTCCCCAGGTCAGCGAGACGAGCGCGCCGCACCACAGCGCGGCCCCGGCGAGGCTCAGGCTCGTGCGATGTCCCGGCGCGTCGGCCGGCACGCGCGACCAGAGCTGCGCCTGCGCGAGGATCCCGATCGGCACGTTGACGAGGAAGATCCAGCGCCACGAGAGATGGCCCACGATCAGCCCGCCGACGGGCGGACCGAGCGCGAGGCCGACGCCGACGATGACGCCGAACGCGCCGAGCGCGCGGCCCCGCTCCTCGGGCCCGAAGCTCGCGATGAGCAGGGCCGAGCTGTTGGCCGTCATCATCGCCGCCCCCAGCCCCTGCACCGCGCGGGCCGCGACGAGCGCGCCCGCGCCGGGCGCGGCCGCGCACAGCGCCGAGGCCGCCGTGAACACGAGCTGGCCCGCGCCGTAGACCCGCCGCCGTCCGAGCAGGTCGGCGACGCGGCCCATCGTGAGCAGCAGGCCCGAGATGGTGAGCACGTAGGCGAGCACCACCCACTCGATCGTGGTGAGCGGCGCGCCGAAGGCGCGCGACAGCGTGGGCAGCGCGATGTTCACCACGCTGATGTCGAGCACCGCCATGAGGGTGCCCAGCGACAGCGCGGGGAACACGCGCCACCGGGGCAGCGCCGCGGTGGTCACCGCCGATGCCCGCCCGCAGCCGGGCTAGCGCCCAGCCCTCGCCCAGCGGAGGATCTCGGGGAGGTTCGGCGTCTTGCCGACCATGAGCAGCGCGATGCGGAACACGCGCACCGCCCCTTGCAGCACGAGCCAGGTCGAGATCGCGAGCAGCCCGAACGAGGCGGCGAGCTGCCACAGGGGCACGGTCCCCGTGAGGCCGAGCCGCAGCATCATCGCCGTCGGCGCCGTGGGCGGGATCAGGGAGAGCGCGACCGGGAGCGCCCCGTCCGGGTGGTCGAGGAAGCGCGGCAGGATGATGGCGGGGACGACGTTGAGGATCGACAGCATCACCGAGAACTGCTGCGCCTCCCGCATGTTGCTCGCGACCGCGCCGATCGCGGTCATGAAGCTGCCGTAGAACAGGTAGCCGAGCAGGAAGTAGAGCACGGCGATCACGAGCACGTAGGGGCGCAGGTGCGCCTGCGCCAGGGCCAGCGCTGGCCCGCCGAACGCCATGCCCGCGCCCATCCACACCGCCACCAGCGTGAGCCCGGCCGCGCCGAGGCCGAGCAGCTTGCCCGCCAGCAGGTCCTCGGGGGACAGCGTGCACAGCAGCGACTCGAGGATGCGCGACTCCTTCTCCTCGCTGAGGCCCTGGAGCAGGTACTGCCCGCTCACCATGATGCACATGGCGAGCAGCATGGCGAGGAGGAAGGGAACGAGGAACTCGGCCAGCTCGCCCTGCTCGTCACGGGTGGTGAACCGGTCGTCGCGGCCGAGCGTGTAGACCTTCGACTGCGCCGCGGGGCGCGACGCGCGCTCGGCGTGCAAGGAGTCGGTCTGCCCGGCGACCAGGTTCCGGGCGAGCCAGGGCTCGACCACGTCCGTGGTCGAGGACGAGCTCAGGATCTGCCTCGAGCGCAGGTAGTGCCGCAGGCGTCCGTGCGCGAGGTAGTCGGCCGGGATCACCATGCCCTGCGGGACCTCGCCCGAGCGGAGCGCCTGCTCGAGCTTCTCCTGGCTGGGGTAGAAGCGGACCTGCGTGCGGAAGGTGTCGAGTCCGCCCGAGCCCCCGAGCGGGTCGTGCCTCATCCGCGAGACGATCACCGGGCTCGCGTGGACGTAGAGCCCCGACGAGTCCACCACGCCCAGCTCGGT
>DATKKO010000222.1:0-7932 GCA_035542955.1 Terriglobales bacterium | reverse complement strand
TGCTCGCGGCGGCCGCCGCTTCGGCGCGGCGCGTGGAGCGCGAGAGCGCGCTGCACCGCCTGAGCGAGGCGCAGGGACGCTTGAACCAGCTCAAGAGCCGGCGCGCCGAGAGCGAGGTCGCGCTCGAGGATCTGGGGCGCGCGCTGGGCCATCGCGACGCGGTCGAGCTGATGCGCGACTGGAACGAGCACCAGCGGATGCAGGAGGAGACGAATCCGGTCCAGCGCGCGCAGGACCAGGTGCAGGCGCTCGAGAGCCACCGCCGCGACGTGCTCACCGAGGTGCGCGAGCGGCTCGACCGCGCGGGCGGCGGACCGCTGGATCCCGCGCACCTCGAGAGCGTCGCGTTCGGGATTCGCCACATGCTCGCGGTCCGGCAGCAGCTGGAAGATCTCGAGAAGGGCTGGTCGTGGGTCGACGAGGAGAAGCGCGTGTTCGAGGCCTCGGTGGCCGGGCTCACCGAGCGCGCCGTGCGGCTTCTCGAGCTCGCGGGCCTCACCTACGACCCGGCGGTGCCCTGGCGCGACCAGATGAAGGAGCTGGCGGACCGCGCCCGGATGCGCGGCCGGCTCGCGCTGCTCGAGAGCGAGCTGATCCCGAAAGCCGAGCAGGCGCTGGCCCCCGCATCCGAGGTGACCGACCTCGAGGCGCAGCTCGCGGCGCTGCGCGCCGAGGGCGGGCCCGAGAGCGCACCCGAGCCCGGGGCACCCACGCGAGAAGCGCGTGGGTCCGGGGCGCCGGCGCCGCGCGCGATCGTGGACGTGGACCGCGAGGTCCGGCGTCAGCGGGAGATCATCGAGCTGGTGCAGCGCAAGCGGGGCGACCTGCGGCAGCAGGTGGACGAGGTCGTGCGGCGCGCGGCGCAGCGCGAGCCCGAGCTGATCGCCGAGCAGACGCGCATCGAGCAGGCGGCCGAGCGCGCGCGGCGCTTCAAGCGCACGGTCGAGCTGGCGGCGTCCACGCTGCAGAGCGTGGCGCTCGAGACGCACCGGCGCTGGGGGGACTTCCTCGGCCGCCGGGTGGGCGAGCTGCTCGACGCCGTGGGCGCGCAGGCCGGGGAGGTGCGCTTCGGCGAGGACCTCGACTTCTCGGTCCGGCTGCGCGAGGGACAGCAGCTCGCGCGCGGCAAGGCGCTGCTCCAGCTCTCGGTCGGAGCGCGCGACCAGCTCCATCTCGCGGTGCGGCTCGCGATCAGCGAGTTCCTCTCACGCCCGGGCCAGCCGCTGCCCCTGCTGCTCGACGACGTGTTCGCGAGCAGCGACGACGAGCGCGCGCGCGCCGGCATGCGGCTCCTGATCGAGGGCTTCGCGCGCGAGCATCAGATCATCGTCATGACCTGCCATCGCCACCGTCACGAGCAGCTCGCGAGCCTCGATCCCGAGCTGTGGAAGAGCGTGCGCTGGATGGAGGTCGCGCCGGCGGTCAGGTCCCGCTGAGCGGCGGTCCCTCCGGACGACTCGTCAGTCGCCGTATCCCGACCGGCGTGGCTCGCGCGGCAGCGGTTTCTTCGCGGTGAGGTCCACGACGTAGCACGTGCGCCCCGCCCGGTGCCGCCAAAAGGGTCCCGCACCCGCCGCGAGGGAATCCTCGAGCGCGAACGTGGCGCACAGCTCGACCCGGGCCGAGTCGAGCAGGCGGTACCCGTAGGGCGAGCCGGTCTCGGGATCGCGGAAGTGAGTGGCACCCCTCACGGTCGCGCGGGCGGCCAACTCCTCGAGTGTCGGGGGCAGGCCACGGCCCTCCTTGTCCTCGGTCTCCAGCGAGGATTCGATGTTGCGGAGATCCCCCACGCGCTTGTCGTCGAGGGTCCGCAGCCGCGCGCGCCGCGGCGAGTCCGAGGTGAACAGCCCCAGCGCGATCGACGCGATCACCGCCGCCACGCCGAAGCGCGCGAGCCAGGGCGAACGCCGCCTCGGCGCCGCATCCTCGCGCTCCTCCGACCGCAGGTCGAACAGGTAGTGGCCGAAGATCGTGGCCGCGATCGCGAACACGACCAGCGCCTTGAGCAGCACGCGTTGCGGCAGATCCCCCGCGAGCAGCCGCTGGACCAGGAACGTCAGGTCGCCGATCAGCACCAGGGCCGCGACGAACAGGGTGACGTAGGTGAGCCACTTGCGGATCGGCGAGCCGCGCTTCTCCGGATCGCGCGCGAGCGCGCGTCCGATCACGCGGGCCACGAACAGGAAGACGGGGAGCGCGATCACCAGCCCGGCGATGCCGTTCCGGATCGTCTCGGCGGCCCGGCGGATGGCCCACGCGTCCGCGGTGACGTCGGGCAGCCATCGATCCACCACCGCGAACAGCACCACTCCGACGTTGAAGGCGGTGATGTAGAGCGTGGCGAAGAGCACGAGGTAGAGGAACGCCTCGCGCGCGGAGAGATAGGCCCGGCGACGCGGGACCGGAACCGGGAAGTCGGCCTCGGCGTACGCGTGGAGCGCGTGCTCCACCTCTTCGCTCCGCCAGCCCGCGTCCAGCAGGCGCTCGCGGATGGAGGGACGGGGCAGGCCGCGCGCCAGCGCCTCGCGCACGAAGGCGTTCAACTCGGCGTTCATCGAACGTCCTTTCGAACGAGCCCGGGAGAGCGGACTCGAGCATTGTGGCATCCGGGCGCGGCTGGGTCTAGCCTGCTCGCCGACCATGGCTCCGAATCCGCTGATCGCTCTCCTCCTCTGGTTCCCCGCGTTCCTGTTCTCGACCACGGTGCACGAGGCCGCGCACGCTCTGGTCGCGATGTGGGGCGGAGATCGCACGGCCTATCAGGGCGGGCAGGTCACGCTCTCGCCCCTGCCGCACATCCGGCGCGAGCCGATCGGCATGCTCGTGGTGCCGCTGGTGACGAGCCTCACTCAGGGCTGGGCCATGGGTTGGGCCAGCTCGCCGTACGATCCGTGGTGGGCGGAGCGCTATCCGCGGCGGGCCGCGTGGATGGCCGCCGCCGGTCCGGCCGGGAACTTCCTGATCGCGTTCGCGGCGTTCGCCCTGCTCAAGGCGGGCCTCGCGCTCGGCTGGTTCAGCGCCCCGTCGAGCGTCGTCTTCGACCGGCTCGTGGTCCCGGCCGGGACGGGCTCAGGGCTCGTCGGCTTCGCCGCCACGGCGCTCTCGATCCTGCTCATGCTCAACGTGATCCTGGGCGCGTTCAACCTGGTGCCGCTGCCGCCCCTGGACGGCGCGACGGTCGCCGAGCTGTTCCTGCCCGAGAACGCGGCGCGCTCGCTGCGCACGCTGGCCCGCACGCCCGCGTTCTCGATCGTCGGGCTGATCGTGGCGTGGAACGTGTTCCCCCACGTCGTGCGCCCGCTCTTCGGCTTCGTGGTGGATCTGCTCCACCCGGGGCTGTACGCGCACTGAGGCCGGTGCCGGCCACGCCACTCAGGGCGTGCGGGCAGGCTCTCGCTCGGGGATTGCCGAGGGTTGCGCAGCCGCGTCGGGTCCGGCGCCCGTCATGGGCTCGAGGGCCGCCGTCGCCTCCAGAGTCGCCGGAGAATCCGCGACGGCTGCGCGCGAAGACGTCAGGCGCGCGACGGTCCACCCGGCCGCCGTTCCCGCGAGCACGAACAGCGCCGCGAACGCGCCCGCGGGCTTCGTCACCATCACCCACATCACCGCGAGCACCATGCCGAGGTTCACGTGGATCGCGCTCCAGAGACGCGGGGCACGCAGCGGGCCGTGCGCCTCGGCCGGCACCGGCCCCTCGGTCCGGCCGCGCAGCGCCATGCCGATGGGCTTGAACGACGCGACGCTCGCGCTGGAGCCGTTGACATGGATCGCCACCAGCGTGAGCGCCGAGATCGCGATCCAGCCCGAGGTCCAGGAGAACGTGCCGCCCACCAGATAGGCGCCGGTCAGGAGCAGGAGCAGGCTGCCGACGCCGAAGACGAGCTTCAGCGCTCCGAAGCTGTGCATCCATGCCGTCACCTGCTCCACCCGCTGCGCGCCTCGAAGCTGCGAGATGCCGACGCGGGCCACGACAGAACCGCCCACGAGCATGACGAGGGTGGCGAGATGGAGGAAGAGAACGGATTGATAGGCGAACATGGGTGGGCGCTCCTCGAGGGGAAGGGAAGCGGGAGAATGCCGGACGGCGATAGGATGCGCGCCGTCGAACCCGGTTGTCCGCGCGATGTGGACGGAATGTGAATGGGGGCCGCGCCACACGGCGGCCGGATGGATCCGGCCGCCGCGTTCAGCGCGTCAGGTTCGCGGCGCCCGCCTGCCGGCGCGGCCAGACGAGCAGGCCGCACACGAGCAGCGCGAGGCCGGCCGCGGCGGCCACGATCCCCAGTTCCCATCCGCCGGTGTCCCAGGTGTCGAGCGAGCCCACCACCAGGGCGAAGGTGATGCCCCCCACGAGCGTGACGAAGCCGCCGATGAGCAGGCCCTGCGCGCGGACGCGCCCGTAGTCGTCGAGAGCGAGCAGGGGCGGGAGAGCTTCGCCGCCGTGCAGGCGGGCCGGGTCCGCGCCCTTCGCCACGAGCGCCATCCGCTCGCGGATCGAGGTCTCCATCAGATGCTGCCAGCTCAGGGTGCGCACGATGTTGATGACGATCCAGCCGGCCACGGCGAGGATGGGGATCGAGAACACCATCACCGGCGCGACGACTTCTTCGCGGAGGTCGAGCATGGTCTCACCCCACGCGAGGCGGCGCGCCCGAGCCAGAGCCGAACTGGCTGGAGCGGGGACGCACGAGGAAGCCGCTGATGAGCAGCGCGAGCCCGATCGCCGACGGGATCACGCCGACCGCCCACACGCCCTTCTCGTCCGCGACGTAGTACAGCATGACGCCGAGGGAGATGCCCACGGCCAGCGTGACGGCTCCGCCGATCATCAGGCCCTGCGCGCGCCGCCGGGCGTAGTCGACCGCGGACCATTGCGGAGACGCCGCGACCTCGGGATCGATCGGCAGGGGCGGGAGCTTGGAGGGATCGAGGCCCCGCTCGATCATGGCGATCCGCTCGCGCTGGGCCAGCTCGATCAAACGATGACGGCTGATGGTCTTGACGATCCCGGCGGTGATGCCTCCCGCGATGGCGATGATCGGGATGGCGAACACGAGGATCGGCGCGACGACTTCCGGTCCGAAGCTGAAGAAGGCAGGCATGGCGTCGAGACCTCCTTTCTGCTCTAAGATGGTCGTGAGCCGGGGAACACAGGCCCGGGCGTCCTCCATCTGCCGGCTTGGACCGGACGGCGGCCCCGGGCGGTTTCAGGTTTTTGCAAGCGGGAGGCCGCGGCCAGTTGAAACCGGACGAGGTCGGGATCGGGTCCAAGCAGGTGTCGGGCTCCGGTTCGGGGCAGGGCCCCGCGCCGGGGCGGGAACCGACGGAAGCCCGCGTGCGGAGCCTCGTGGCGCGCGCGCGGGACCGGGACGCGGACGCCTTTCGGGAGCTCGTCGTGCTGCATCAGGACCGTGCCTACGCTTTGGCGCTGCGGATCACGCGCTCCCCGGCGGACGCGGAGGAGGTGGCCCAGGACGGGTTCGTCCGGGCCTGGCTCGCCCTGCCCCGCTTCCGCGGCGAATCGAGCTTCGGGACCTGGCTGCACCGCATCGTCGCCCGGCGCGCCCTCGATCGGCTGAGCGCGATGAAGGCGCGCGGCGCGCGCGAGGTGGACGTCGAGGAGGCCGAACGGCTGCCGGCGCCGGGGTTCCCGACCCACGCCTTCGCGTGGGTGCCCGAGCATGGTCCGGGCGCGGGCGACCTCGAGAGCGTGCTGCGGGCGCGGCGGGTCGAGCGGCTCGTCTTCGAGCTGCCGGCCGCGCAGCGCGCGGCGGTGACGCTGTACTATTACGAGGGCCGGTCGGTGGCGCAGGTGGCGGAGATGCTGCAGATGCCGGAGAACACGGTGAAGACGCACCTCTCCCGCGCGCGCTCCGCGCTGCGCGCGGCCCTGCTCCGGGAGAACGGCTGATGGACTGCGATCGCTTCCAGCGCTGGCTCGACGACGGGATGCCCGAGGCCGGGCTCGCGCCCGGCGATGGGGCCGGGCCCGCGCTCGCGCACGCGGCGGGCTGTCGCCGCTGCGGCGCCGCGCTCGCGGCGGAGCGCGAGCTGGACGCGATCCTCGCGCGCGCCGCCTGCGCGGCGCCCGCGGGGTTCGCCGATCGCGTGATGGAGCGCGTGGCCCGCGCCCGGAGCGCGCGAATCGCGGCGCTCGTCGAAGCGGACGCGATGCCCTGGTGGGTGCGGGCGGCCGCCGAGCCCGTGGCCGCGATCGCGCTCGCGCTCGCGGCGCTCGTGCTCTGGCAGCGCGACGCGATCACGCGTTTCTCGGCCTGGGCGCTCCAGATGCTCGGCCATCCCGCGGTCGTCCACGCCCTGCGCGCGGTGGAGCAGCCGCGGATCTCGCTCGATCTCTCGCTCCTCACCCATCCGTTCGTGCTCACGGGCTTCACGCTGGCGATGCTCCCGCTGGCCTGGTGGGCCGGCCTCGCCGTGTATCACTGGAGCGGGGACTCCTCACTGCGGGCGCACCACGTCTGACCCGTCGTTGACAGCGCTTCGTCGCGTCTCCGTTAGGCTTCATCTCTCATGAGCGACGACGCCTCCGCTGCCCGCCCGCCGAATCGGCTCATCCGCGAGAAGAGCCCCTACCTGCTCCAGCACGCGCACAATCCCGTGGACTGGTATCCGTGGGGCGAGGAGGCCTTCGCCCGCGCGCGCGTCGAGCGCAAGCCGATCCTGCTCTCGATCGGCTACTCGACCTGCCACTGGTGCCACGTCATGGAGCGCGAGTCGTTCGAGGACATCGCGATCGCGGAGCGGCTCCGTCGTTCCTTCGTCGCGATCAAGGTGGACCGGGAGGAACGGCCCGACATCGATCGCCTCTACATGACCGCGGCGCAGGCGATGGGGCTCGGCGGCGGCTGGCCGCTCAACCTGTTCCTCACGCCCGAGGCGGAACCGTTCTACGGCGGGACGTACTTCCCGCCCGAGCCGCGGCACGGGCGGCCCAGCTTCCGCCAGATCCTGGAGAGCGTCGAGCGCGCGTGGGCCGAGCAGCCGGCGCGCATCGAGGAGAGCGGGCGGCGCGTGCTCGAGGCGCTGGCCGGCCTCGATCGGGTCGCGGGATCCGGGAGCGCCGCGCCCCGCTCGGAGGAGCTGTTCGAGGAGGCGTATCGGCATTTCGAGCAGACGTTCGATTCGCGGGACGGCGGCTTCGGCTCCGCGCCCAAGTTCCCGACGGCGGTGAACCTCGAGTTCCTGCTCCGGGTCGGGACCCGCGAGCCCGCGCGCGCGGAGACCGCGCTCGAGATGGTCGCGCGCCAGCTCGACGCGATGCGCGCGGGCGGCATCCACGACCACTTGGGCGGCGGCTTCCACCGCTACTCCACCGACGCGCGCTGGCTCGTGCCCCACTTCGAGAAGATGCTCTACGACCAGGCGCAGCTCGCCTCGATCTGCCTCGACGCCTTCCAGGTCACGGGGCGCGCGGAGTACGCGGAGACGTCGCGCGGGATCTTCGGCTACGTGATGCGCGACCTCTCCGCGGGGCGGCCGGCGGGCGATGGACTCGGCGCCTCCGGCGCGTTCTGCTCGGCCGAGGACGCGGACAGCGAGGGCGAGGAGGGGCGCTTCTACGTCTGGACGCCCGGCGAGGTCGCGGCCGTGCTGGGCGGGGACGAGGCCACGCTCTTCGACTTCGTCTACGGCGTGTCGCCCGCGGGCAACTTCGAGCGGGGCGCGGCCATCCTGAGCCTGGTGCGCACGAACGCCGAGGCCGCGCGGCGCTTCGGGCTCGGCGAGGAGGAGGTCGCGCGCCGGCTCGAGGCCGATCGCGCCCGCCTGCTCGAGGCGCGCGGGCGCCGCGTGCGCCCCTCGCGCGACGACAAGGTGATCGCCTCGTGGAACGGGCTGATGATCTCGGCGCTTGCGCGGGGCGCGCGCGTGCTCGACGATCCTTCGCTGGCCGCGCGCGCAGCGGAGGCGGCC
>DATKKO010000221.1:0-5579 GCA_035542955.1 Terriglobales bacterium | reverse complement strand
TCCCGGCCGCCGCGTTGCTGGCCCAGGGCATCGGGATCCCGGCGGCCCTCGGCGGAACCGACGAGGCGCTCCCCGACTCGGTCGTCCTCTCGAGCTCGGAGGCCGCGGGCATCCGAGCGACCCTGAACGCGTACAACGCCGCGATCGTGAGCGAGGCGACGGCCCGCGGCGCCGCGGTCGTGGACCTGCACGGGCTGCTCGTGCAGGCCGCCACCACCGGCATCGAGGTGAAGGGCGTGCGCTACAGCAGCGCGTTCCTGACCGGCGGCCTGTTCAGCCTCGACGGCGTCCATCCGTCGGATCTCGCGCACGGGCTCATCGCCAACCAGATGATCGACGCCGTGAACGCGAAGTTCGGAGCGAGCATCCCGCGCGTGGACCTCACGAGCGCCGCGACCGCGACCGCGTCGCGGCTGCGACCCGCGCGGGGGGAGGGCGCCGCGGGACCGATGCGCGTCGAGGGACTCGGGAGGATGCTGCGCGCTCTGTTCCCGCGCCGCTGACGTGGATCGAACACACGAGGGGGCGGGACCGGACCCGCGCGTAAGACGCGCAGGTACCCCGCCCCGCCCCCTCGTGTCCCGGGCCGCGATTACTTCGCCTGTCCGGGAGGCAGCGCGGTCCACTGCTTGAACCACCGCGCCAGCCGATCGAAGTAGCCCGGGGTCTGCTCGGCGCCCGTGTGACCCGCGCCCGGCACGAGCCACACGTCCGCCCGCACGCGATCGCGCGAGACGACGCCCCGGGTGAGGGCGGGCGGCGTGAGCGTGTCCCGGCCCGCGAGCACGGCGAAGATCGGGACGCGGAGCCGGGACGCCGCCGACATGGGCTCGTCCCCGGGGCGCACGAGCTGACCTTGCCGCACCTCCACGCCCGGGATCACCGAGGTCCCGATCGAGAGCAGGAACTCCTGCGTGGTCCGGAACAGGCCCTCCACCGCGAGCCCGTCGCACAGCTTCGCGTCCCGGGCCGCGCTGGCCACCGCCACCGCGCTGCCCCGCTCCTGCCCCCACGCGAAGACGTGATGGCCCCCGCGCTTTCTCGCGTAGGCGAGCGCCCCCACCATGTCGTCGACCCACCACGAGCTCAGCACGACGTAGCGCGCGCTGTCGCGCGCCCCCGCCGTCGCGTCCGCCCCCAGGCCGTGATAGTCGAAGGTCAGGAGCTGGAACCCGCGCGCATGGAATTCCTTCACGGCCGGCAGCATCTCGGACATGCCGTCCGTGCCGCGCGAGGGGACGACGATCACCGGAGCATCGGGCGGGCCGCCGAACCACCAGCCCGCGATCATCATGCTGTCCGCCGCGGGGAAGCTCACGTCCTCGGCCTGCAGGCCGAGATCCGCCGGCCGACGCGCATGGGCCGCGCCCGGCCCGGCGCCACGTGCCGGGGCGGCCACGAGCAGGCCGAGCACCACCGCCGTCATCCGCCAGCATCGAAAACTCATCCTCCCACCCCCAGACGTTCCCACAGCTCCTCGCGCAGCAGCGGCAGCGGCAGCGTGCCCCCGGCCAGAAGCGCGGCGTGGAAATCGAGTCGATCGAACTTCGTGCCGAGCCGGCGGCGGGCCTCGTCCCGCAGCTCGATCACCTGGAGCCGGCCCACGAGCCCTCCGATCCCGCGCGCGGGATCGAGCGTGAGGCGCTTCACCTCGGCCTCCGCGTCCGCGGGCTTGAGGAGCGCCTGCTCGCGCAGGTACGCAGCCGCCTGCTCCAGCGTCATCGTTCCCGAGTGCAGGGCGACGGCAGCGACCGCGCGCGCCGCGCTCTCCAGCCGGTCGAGAGCCCAGCCGAGGCCGGCATCCGCCTCGGCGCCGTAACCCTCCTCGACCATCAGCTCCTCCGCGTAGAGCGCCCACCCGGAGGCGAGGAGCCGGTCGTCGGTGATGCGCCGCAGCCGCGAGCCCGCGTGGATGGCGAGCCCGGTCTGCAGGTGCCGCCCCGGCCAGCCCTCGCGCGCGGCGACCAGGACCAGCGCGCGCCCGCCATCGTCCGCAGCGGCCTCGGGGCCCCGTCCGGGAAGCGCGGCCGGCAGCAGCAGCGTGCCCTGCGGCTCCACGTCGAAGGGCGCCGGCGCCAGGTAGTCCGCGCGCGCGAAGAGCGGCCGACGATAGGCGGGCGCGGGCGCCGATTCGAGCCGTGCGTCCGGCACCGGCGCGAGCCTGCGCTCGATCACGAACCGCTGCGCGCGCGTCAGCTCGGTCTCGGCCGCCTCGCCCGCGCGCGCCGTGCCGCGGCGGGATCGCGCGGCAGCCAGCCGCTCGCGCCACGTGTCCGGCGTCCGGCGGGCCAGCTCGTCGAGCGCGCGGCGCGCGAGCGCGACCTGCTCGCGTCCGAGCGGCTCCAGCTCGCGGTGGCCGAGCGGGAGCAAGTGCTCGCGCTCGAGCACGAAATCGAGCCAGCGCGCGCCCAGCGCCCAGGCGCCCCCCGGCCCCACACCCTGCCGCTCGATCGCCTCGCGGAACTGCGCGATCCCGGAGTTCGCCCGCGCGCCCGCGTGCTCGATGCGCTCGCTCTCCCGCGGGAACTCGCGCAGGAGCGAGCGCACGATCTCGTTCACCAGCACCGGGGCGCCGTCCGCGACCTCGAGCGCCGTCTCCAGCCACACCGGAGGGGGCGGCTCGAGCGCCGTGCGCGCGGCCTCGAGGTAGTCGGGGATCGCGATCAGCCGCGCGATCAGTGCCTCCTTGCGATCGTCGAGGGGCGCGAAGGGCCGCGTGAGCAGGAGCACCCCGTCGAGCGCCGTGCGCAGGCAGCGCACGGGATCGCGCGCGGAGCGGCGGATCTCGTCGAACTCGGCGCGCAGGGCCGCGAGCCGCGAGCGCAGCAGCGCGTAGTCGACGCGCTGCTCGGTGGGCAGCTCCTCCCAGGTCACGGAGGCCGCGAGCCTCTGCTCGAGATCGCGCAGCCAGGCGCTGCGGGCGCGGTTGCCGTCGGGCGTGTCGTCGGGCAGCCGCTGGTCGTAGTCATGGATGCCGGCCGCGGTGGCCCGCACGGGCCAGAGCCGGAAGCTCTCCTCGACGAACTCCTCGCTCAGCGCGATGAATGTCTTGACGGTCTCGAGCATGTCCGTTCCGAGCAGGAAGGCCTCCGCGCGCGGCGCAGAGGCCTTCCGTCGCCTGCCGGCGAACGCCGGCTCAGCCGCCGATGCGCACGACGTTCGCGGCCTGTTTCCCCTTGGGACCGGGCACCACGTCGAACTCGACGCGGTCCCCCTGGGTGAGCGTCTTGAAGCCGTCGCCCAGGATGGCGGAGAAGTGCACGAACACCTCCTCGCCGCTGTCGTCGCGGATGAAGCCGAACCCCTTGCTCTCGTTGAACCACTTCACCTCGCCCTGGCTGTGCTGCGCGCCCTCCGTGACGACGGGCTGCGTCGCGCCCCGGCCCGGCCGCGCGCCGCGCGCGCCCCGTGACGGACCGCGCTCGCCCCGCTCCCGCCCCCCTTCGCCGCGTCCCGGACGATGCGACTCGTAACAGTCGCGGCAGTAGACCGGACGTCCCGAGACCGGCTGGAAGGGAACCTGCGTCTCCGCTCCGCAGCTCGAGCAGATCGCCGTGTACATCTCGCGCGGCCCGGCCGGGCGCCCGCCCGCGGCCGCTCCCGCCCCCGCGCCGGCCGAGCCGCGCTGCTGCTTGCGCTGCTCGCGGCATTTCTTGCAGCGAATCGGAGCGTTCGTCAGTCCCTTGGAGGCATAGAAGGCCTGCTCACCCGCGGTGAAGAGGAAGTCCTCGCCGCAGTCCACACACTTGATCCACTGATCTTCGCCGTTGGTCATGGAGTGAAGCCGAGCCTCCGAGGGAAGGGACCTGAACACGAATGCCCCGGCAGGACGAACCCGCCGAGGCGTTTCATGGGGCTGAAGAAATCACCCGGAACGAGCACTCTGCTGAACGGGACGAGCGACTCACGGACGAACCACACTCACCTGGACCGACCACAGGGAACACTCCAGCCGGAGTATAGGGAGCCCCGATTCCGAGTGTCAATGGAACGCGCGGGGGCCGGGAACGCGCGCCCGTTCGCGACGGGGGGCGTGAATCGCCCGGGCCGGCCCCCCAGCGACGTCACGACTCCGCGGGCGCGGCCGTCTCGGGGTCCCTCGACGGCTGGTGGCGGCAGAGCGCCCGCAGGATCTCGGCCATGGTGACGACGTCGAGCAGGTTGTGGTGGAACACGGGCACGAGCCGGTACGGATCGCCGCGCTTCACGAAGTCGTGGTAGAGACCCGGGATCTCGTCGCCGGGGACGTCGCCGACCCGCCAGCGGCGGCAGACGCGTGCCTCGATGGTCCGGAGCCGGCAGTCGGCCAGCTCGCCCCGCCAGCGCCGGCGCGCCGCGTGGAGCAGGTCGAGATGGCGCGGGGGCAGCCCGATCCGCACGCCGTGCACGACCGCGCGCGCGAGCAGGAAGGGGACGTCGAAGGTCTTGCCGTTGAACGTGACCAGGAACTCGAAGCCGCTCATCGACTCCGCGAGCGCCCGCAGCAGCGGACCCTCCTCGCCGTAGTGCCGCGCGAAGTACTGGCGCAGGACGAAGTCGCCGCCGTTCCAGTGCATGGTGCCCGCCAGGAACAGCGTGGTCGAGGCCAGCCCGCAGGTCTCGAGGTCGAGGAACAGCGCCTGCTCGAGGCCGAGGCGCGAGAGCTCGACCAGCTCGGTCTCGTGCGCGGGCGGCGTTTCGATGCGGCCCCAGTGCGGCTTCGGCCGCTCGATCTCGGAGCGCAGCCGCTCGTGCACGTAGACCGCGCCGGGCGTGCCGGGGTAGTCGGGGCTGTCGCGCCATTCGCCCCCGGGCAGGAACTCCTCGACGCCGATCGCTGGTGCTGAGAAGCCCGGAAGCACGCGCTCCGCGCGTGGGTGCCCCGGCTTCCGGTCGGGTGCGGGCGCCGGAGCCTCCGCCCCGAACCGGTGCGCGCGCGCCAGCTCGCCGAGGCGGGCGCGCAGTCTCTCGCCGTCGATCACCGGCCCGCCCCCGGGGCCCCGCCCACCTCGCCCGCGCTCTCCCGCTCGCGGGTCGCGACCAGCACCAGCCGGCGGCTCTCGCTCGTGTACTCGCTGCGATCCGGCCCGCCCCAGACTTCGCGCACCGCGAGGCCGTGTCGCCCGCACAAGGATTCCAGCTCGGCGCAGGTGTACGCGCGCAGCGTGAACTCCTTCGTGATCTGGGCACCGCTCGCCGGCGTGATGTGGATCTGCCGGCTGCGGACCTGCGAGGTGCGGAGGTCGAGCGAGGTCTCCTCCATGAGCAGCGAGCCGTCGTCGAGCTGGTTCCACAGCCGCTCCTGAGGATGCGTGAGGACGCGGTCGCGATTCGCCACGTCGAGCAGGAAGCTCCCGCCGGGCCGCAGCGCGCGGGCCACGCCCTCGAGCACGCGCTCGTTCTCCGCGTCGGAGAAGTACCCGAACGAGGTGAAATAGGAATAGGCGGCGTCGAACGCGTTCGCGAACGGCAGCTCGCGCATGTCGGCCGCGACCCAGCGCACGCGGACGCCGGCGGCGGCCGCGTCCTCCTCGGCGGCGGTCAGGTAGCGCGGGTTGAAGTCGACGCCGGTCATGCGGAAGCCGCGGCGCGCGAGCCCG
>DATKKO010000220.1:0-4785 GCA_035542955.1 Terriglobales bacterium | reverse complement strand
CCGGGGTCAAGGTCAACCAGATCGTCTCGCGCGAGGACGACCTCGCGCTCGCGCTGCGGGCGCAGCGCATCCGCATCCTCGCGCCGATCCCGGGCAAGGGCGCGGTCGGGGTGGAGATCCCGAACCGCCGCCGGCGCACGGTCTACCTGCGCGAGGTGCTGTCGAGCCCGCAGTACGAGACCAGCGACGCCGCGCTCAAGGTGCCGCTCGGCGTCGACGTGGTGGGCGTGCCGTTCGTCGGCGACCTGACCAAGATGCCGCACGTGCTGGTCGCCGGCGCCACCGGCTCGGGCAAGAGCGTGTGCCTGAACGCCATCATCACCGGGCTGCTGTACCAGCACGGGCCGCGCTCGCTGCAGCTGGTGATGGTCGACCCGAAGATGCTCGAGCTGTCGGCCTACAACGGCATTCCCCATCTCGTCTTCCCGGTGATGATCGAGGCCAAGAAGGCGGCAAGCGCGCTGCGCAGCGCGGTGGCGGAGATGGAGAAGCGCTACAAGCTCATGGCGAAGTGCGCCGCGCGGAACATCGCGGCGTACAACGAGAAGGTCGAGGCCGGGCTGGTGCCGGGCGAGTACGACGAGCGCCGCGAGAAGGAGATCCCGGCCGAGAAGCTGCCCTATCTCGTCGTGGTGGTGGACGAGCTCGCGGACCTGATGTTGACCGCGCCGCAGGAGATCGAGGAGCCGGTCGCGCGCCTCGCGCAGATGGCGCGCGCCGTGGGCATCCACCTGATCCTCGCGACCCAGCGGCCGTCGGTCGACGTCATCACCGGCGTGATCAAGGCGAATTTCCCCTCGCGCATGGCCTTCCAGGTCGCCTCGAAGACCGACTCGCGCACTGTGCTCGACATGAACGGAGCCGAGAACCTGCTCGGGAACGGCGACATGCTGTTCATGCCCGCGGGCAAGCCCGAGCCCTTCCGCATCCACGGCGCGTTCGTGTCCGAGGAGGAGTCCGCGCGGGTCGTGGACTTCTGGCGCGCGAAGGCCGCCGGCGCGCCGATCCGCATGGCGCTGGCCACCGACATGAGTCTCGCGGTCGAGAGCGCGGAGGACGGGGACGACGACGTGGACACGTTCGACGACGAGCTGATCCGCGAGGCGGCCCGGCTCGTGGTCACGCACCAGCAGGGCTCGACCTCGCTGCTCCAGCGCCGGCTCAAGGTGGGCTACTCGCGCGCCGGCCGGCTCATGGACCAGCTCGAGCAGCTCGGCGTGGTCGGCCCCTTCCAGGGCAGCAAGGCGCGCGAGGTGCTCGTCGACGAAGGCTGGCTCGAGGACCACCTCGCGTGACGCCGGAGCCCAGCGTGCCCTCCGCGCCCGCGCCCACGCTGGCTTTCGTCACGCTCGGCTGCCCGAAGAACACGGTCGACTCCGAGCACATGCTCGGGCTGCTCGCCGCGGCCGGGTTCCGCGGCGTCGCGAATCCCGACGAGGCAGACGTCGCCGTCGTCAACACCTGCGGGTTCCTGCAGAGCGCGGTGCGCGAGTCGAAGGAGATGATCGAGAAGCTCGCGACCTACAAGGAGCTGGGGCGGCTCAAGCGCCTGATCGTCACCGGCTGCCTCGGCCAGCGCGAGGGCGCGGCGCTGCTCGAGGAGCATCCGGCGGTGGACGCGGTGCTGGGCACGGGGCAGTGGAGCGAGGTGGCGCGCGTGGCCCGACTCCTGCTCGAGGACACGCGCGAGCGCCTCGTGCGGGTCGGAGATCCCGGCGGCGCACTGGCGCCGCTCGAGCGGCGCGCGCGCTCGACCCCGCGGCACCTGGCCTGGCTCAAGATCGCCGAGGGCTGCGATCAGCGCTGCACGTTCTGCGTGATCCCGGCCCTGCGCGGCCCGCAGCGCAGCCGTCCGCTCGAGGAGCTGGTCGAGGAGGCCGGGCAGCTCGGGACGCAGGGCGTGCGCGAGCTGACGCTCGTCGCGCAGGACACGACGGGCTGGGGACGCGACCTGCCGGGCCAGCCGGCGCTCGCCGATCTGCTGGAGGCGCTCGAGGAGAGCCCCGGCCCGCCCTGGATCCGCGTGCTCTACACCGATCCGCGCGGCTGGAACGACCGCCTGATGGGCGTCTGGGCCCGCGCCCGGCGCGTCGTACCCTACGTCGACCTCCCGCTCCAGCACGTCGCGACTGATCTGTTGCGCGCCATGGGCCGCGGCCTGTCGGGACCGGCGACGCGAGCCCTGGTCCGGCGCCTCAAGGCGCAGATCCCCGGCCTCAGCCTGCGGACGAGCTTCATCGTGGGGTTCCCGGGCGAGACCGACGCGCACTTCGACGAGCTGTGCCGGTTCGTCGTGGACGAGCCGTTCGATCACGTGGTGGTGTTCCCGTACGAGCGCGAGCCCGGCACGCCGGCCTGGGACCTGACGCCGCGCGTGCCGCTCACGGTGCGGCGCAGCCGGCGGTCGCGGCTGCTCGGGCTGCAGCAGGATCTGGCCCGCCGGCGGAACGCCCGCCGCGTGGGTGAGCGCGTGGTGGTGATGATTGACGGACCGGCCGGGCGGAATCAGTATGCCGCCCGGACTGCGGGATCGGCGTACGAAGTGGACGGGGGTGTGGTCGTCGAGGGCGAAGGTCTGGCCCCGGGCGCTCTCGTCGAGGTCCGCGTCACGGGCGCTGCGGCCTACGATCTGTTCGCCCGCGCCGAGGTCGCCGGCCCCTTCCTCGAACTGGTGAAAGGAATCGCGTGATGCGTGTGGGATGTGCCCTGGCCGTGGTCCTCGGTGCGCTGCTGGCGCTCGGCGCGCCGGCGCAGGCGAAGAAGTTCCGGTACTCGGGCGGACCCAAACCGGCCGTGGATACGACGTACACGACCGGCCAGACGCAGATCGAGCCCATCGTGCGCCAGCGCGGTCCGCGCGTGCCGGCCACGAACCTGCAGCTCGTGAGCCTGGTGGCGAACACGGCGTTCACCCGCGCGCTGCGGGGCGCGCCGATCGACAGCGGCGCGCACGTGGTGCTGGCGCCCGCCGAGAGCCATCCGCTGAACTTCCTGATCGAGGGCGCGATCCTGCACGAGCTTGCGCGGCGCGGCGTGACCGCGACCGTGCGGCGCACGGTCATGCCGGACGACAGCCTGGGCACGTTCGCCGCGGCGGGCGATCCGTTGCTCGAGTACCAGCTGGCCACGGCCCGCGTCACCTATCTGCGGCTCGTGGGCTGGCTGCCGTTCTCGGGCCGCGTGAAGATCGAGCGCCAGGGCCTGGTCGAGGGGGCGCTGACCCTGCGCGATCCGCGGAGCGCGAACGTGCTGTGGAGCTCCGACGCGTCGTTCAACCTGGTGGATGCCTTCCCGCGGGACAAGGTGAGCACGGTGGAGGACGAACGCTTCAGCGATCTCAAGAGCCCGGTGCCCACGCGCAACGTGGACAAGGTGTTCGAGCCGTTGATCGTGATCGCGGTCGTCGCGGGCCTCGTGGCGCTCTTCTTCCAGAACCGGCCGTGAGGTCGGCTCCCCTCGGCGCTCGTCCTCCGCGCTTCGCGCGGCGGGTCGCGGCGTTCCTGCTCGCGGGCACGCTCGCCGCGGTCCTCGCGGGCTGCGGCGCGAGCGTGCTGCCCTCGGTGCACAGCGAGCCGGAGCGTCTCGCGCTCGCGAAGCAGGCCTTCCGGAAGCGCGAGTACACGGTCGCGGTCGAGCTGCTCAAGGGCTACATCGCGAACAACGCGGGCGGCGCCGACGTGGACCAGGCCGTGGAGCTGCTCGGCGAGACCTATCTGCGCCAGAAGAGCTGGGGCGAGGCGCAGGTCGAGTTCGAGCGCCTGCTGCGCGACTATCCCGAGAGCGACTCGGCCGGCGCCGCCTCCTATCATCTCGGCGAGGCGCTCTGGGGTCAGGCGCGCGGGCCCGACTTCGACCAGGAGTACACGGAGAAGGCCCTCGCGCAGTGGCAGAGCTATCTCTCCGCCTATCCCGGCCACTGGCTCGGCGCGCAGGGCGAGGCGCACGCCCAGCTGGCGCGCGCGCGGCTCGCGAGGAAGCTCGCCGACAGCGGGACGCTCTACCTCAAGCTGAGGCGGTTCGATCCGGCCCGGCTGTACTTCCGGCGCGTGCTCGACGAGTACGCGGACACGCCGGCCGCCGTGCAGGCCCAGCTCGGCCTCGCGCTCGCGGACGCGCTCCAGGGCCAGCGCGACCAGGCCATCCAGGAGCTGCGCGACCTGCAGTCGCGCTTTCCCCACGCCCGCGAGACTCGAGAGGCGGCGAAGGAGCTGAAGCACCTCGAGCGACATGCTTCGAAGAAGAAGTAGGCCGATGCGGCGGATCGGGATCTTCGGCGGCACGTTCGACCCGCCCCACTTCGGCCATCTCCTGCTCGCCGCCTGGGCGCGCGAGCGTCTCCGGCTCGAGCGCGTTCTCTTCGTGCCCACGGGCACGCCGCCGCACAAGGCGAGGCGGCTCACGAGCGCGGCGCGGCGCCTCGCCATGGTGCGCCTCGCCGTGCGCGGCGAGCCGGCGTTCCGCGTCTCCGATCTCGAGACGAGCCGCCACGGCCCTTCGTTCACGCTCGACACGCTGCGCCGCGTGAAGGCGCGCCACCCCGAGGCGAGGCTGTACCTGCTCATGGGGGAGGACAGCCTCGCCGACTTCCCCACCTGGCACGAGCCCGCGGAGATCGCGCGCCTCGCGACGCTGGTCGTGGCCGTGCGGCCCGCGCCCAGGCGGCGCTCCGCCGCGATCCGGCACGGCGCGTTCGCGGCGCGCGGTCCCGTGCGCGTCGTGCGGCTCGGCAATCCGCCGCTCGCGATCTCCTCGAGCACGCTGCGCGCGCGGGCGCGAGCCGGGCTC
>DATKKO010000219.1:0-6164 GCA_035542955.1 Terriglobales bacterium | reverse complement strand
CCGCGCGTCCTGCTCGAGTCGCCGCGCGTGGTCGGCGGGCGCGATCGTCGCGCGGGCGGCACCTGGCTCGCGATGCGCGGCCGCGACGCCGCGGTCGCGATGCTGAACCGGCGGCCGCACGACGTGCCGAGGTCGGGGCCGCCGCCCGAGCCGCTCTCGTCGGGCGGCGCGCCGCTCCGCTCGCGCGGGCTGCTGGCCCTCGACGCCGCCGCGGCCGAGGCCGCGCGCGGGGACGACATCCTGCGCGCGATCCTCGCCCGGGCCGAGGCTCTGTCCGCGCCGGGCCCGGGGAATCGGTCGCCCTACGCTCCGTTCTCGCTCGTGATTGCGTCGCCCGCGGGCTCGTGGCTGCTTACGCACGACGGCTCCGAGCCGCCGCGGACCCGGCGCGTCGACCAGGGCTGGCACGTGCTCACGCACGAGGCGCTCGACGACGAGAGCGAGCCCCGCACGCGTTGGCTCCGCCGCCGGCTCGCAGGCTTCGCGCCGGAATCGCCCGAGGCCGCCGAGGCGTTCCTGCGCGGGCTGCTCGCGCTCCATACCGGTGAGGCAGGCAACCGCTCGCCCGCGGTCTGCCTCCACGAGGGACGCATGCGCACCGTATCCTCGGCGCTCGTGCGGCTCGCGCGCGGCGAGGCGTTCTACGCGCACGCCGAGGGCCGGCCCTGCACCGCGCCGTACATCGACTATTCCCGTCTGCTGGTCGAAGACCTCCCCCGTGTCGAGGAGGAAGCATGAGCCTCACCGATCAGGTCGCACTCATCACGGGCGCGAGCCACGGGCTCGGGCTCTCGATCGCCCGCGCGCTCGCCGCCGAGGGCGCCGCCGTCGCCTGCGTGGCCCGCGCGGGGCGCGCGCTCGACGACGCCGTGGCCTCGCTGCGCGCCGCCGGCTCGCGGGCACTCGCGCTCCCCGCCGACGTGACGAAGGAGCCCGACGTGGAGCAGGCGGTGAAGCGCGCCGTCGAAGAGTGGGGCCGCCTCGACATCGTCGTCTTGAACGCCGGCACCTGGCGGGGCGCGCCGCTCCACGAGACCAGCGAGGAGATGTGGGACCAACTCATCGATCTCAACCTCAAGGGCGCGTTCCTCACGCTCAAGCACGCGATCCCCCGGCTCGTGTCGCGGAAGCGCGGCACCGTGATCGGCATCGACTCGCTGGGCGGCCGCGTCGGCCAGGCCGGCTCGGCGGCCTACGCCGCGAGCAAGTGGGGCCTGCGCGGGCTGCTCGAGTCCGCGGCGCTCGAGTTGAAGCCGAGCCGCGTGCGCGTCTCGCTGATCGGACCGAACATGATGAACTCGGAGGGACGGCGGATCGACCCGGGCTCGCCGGAGCGCGACAAGAACCTCGAGAGCGCCGACGTCGCCGCGCTCGTCGCCTTCATCTGCGCGGCGCCCGACTACGTCTCGATCGGCAACGTCACGATCTGGCCGCTCACCACCGGCATCCGGGCGACGGGGTAGACATCTCCGTCCTTCTTCGCGGAAACAGATCTCGTGCCCCGGGCGAGGCGGGAGTATTGTTCGTACGCCGTCCGGGACTGCGGAGCCCGATCCCTCGCGCCCGCCGCCGTGCGAATACGAGGCAGATATGTGCGCTCGAAGGCTGATTCCTCTCTTCCTCGCCGTCTTCCTCCTCTCCATCGCTGCCCATGCTGCTCGCGCGAATGGCGCGAGCTACGCGAGCCACGGCGCGAATGTGTACCCAGTGAAGAACACGCAAGTCCGGATGGCGAGGGAACTGGTCGAGATCACCGAGATTCCGGACAAGGGCTCTGGGCAGTTCCATTTCCACTGCACGTTCTGGTTCGAGAATCCCGCTGATTCGACGTCCGTTCAGATGGGCTTTCCGATCGAGGCCTACTCCACTCTGCCCGACAGCTTCGTCGCCCGCATCGATGGCGCAGCCGTGAAGGCCGTCGCCCATGTTCCGTTGCCGGAAGAGGGCTACGCTCTCAAGAAGCCGAGGAAGGAGCAGGCGCGCCAAGTCTGGCTGTGGCCGGTCGCCTTCCGAGCCAGAGCGACGCGGATCGTCGAAACCGAGTATGACATGGCGGTCGAGACCTTCGACATGTCCCTGTACGGCACCGGGATCAACTACATCCTCAAGACCGGGGCATTCTGGAATGGACCCATCGGCAAGAGCGAAATCGTCGTGCGCTTCGCACGCCCGATGCCCTTGATCGCACTCCAGATCTCCCCCGCGAACCGAATCCGATACGAGCGCGACACACTTCACTGGTACTTCTACGATCTCACGCCGACCGAGAATATCCGCGTGCATTGGAGCGATGCGCTGCGCGACGCCTATGCCGGCCGCTTCCTCGAGCCCTGGGTCGGCTTCCGGCCGGACTACCCATGGGACCACGAGGCGTATTCGATCGATCTCGGCGAGTACGGGGAGAATCTTGAATCCTGCGGAACGGACTCGCTGGACGCCGATGACGGTCGTGAGCTGGAGACGATGCGAATGCACGCCGCCAACGTGCGTCACGAGATCCTGGCCCGCGGCGGTTGCATGTTTCGGGATCGGGCTCTCGCCGAGTACTTCGGCCATCTTGACTGGTACAGGCCGGACCCCGCCTTCAGAGAGGAGAACCTGGGCGCGATCGAGCGCTTGAACGTCGCCTACTGCCGCGCCATCGAGGCTCTGCCGATCCGAGGGCTGACTTGTGTGGATCTACTGCGGAGGTTGAAGGGAATCGGGGATCGCTTCTGGTGACGGGAGCGGGCGAGCCCTCCTCTAGCGGACCACGCGGACGCTGAGGTCGTGCGGCCGGTCGATGCCCTCGGCCATCTCGTGCCGGGGATTCGCCGGATCGCGGATCAGCTTCCCGTCCACGACGAAGCCGTAGGCGATCGGGCCGGAGGGCAGGGCGAAGTCGCCGGCCCAGCCGCCCTTCGTACGCAGCAGCGGTGAAGTGAAGGCCGAGAGGCCGAGACCGTAGACGCAGACGTAGCGCGCGCCCCGGTGCCCCTTCAGCTCGAAGCGCGCGTTCGCGCCCTCCGCCTTCTGACCGCGCAGCCGCGCGAGCAACGCAGTCTCCGCGGGCAGGTACATGCGGCGCACGATCTCCGTGCTCGCCGAATCCGCCGCGACCTGGCGCGCGAGACGCTCGGCCGCGCCCGCGAGATCCCCCTCGCTCATGCGCGCGTAGGCGGCGAACAGATCCCCGGCGACGTGCCGGTCGCCCGCGAGCGCCGCCCACTCGGCGTAGAACGCGCGCGCGACCGGGTAGTTACTGGCGATGAGCAGCCGATTCAGGAACGCGTAGCGCAGGATCTCCGCGCGCCGCTCGTCGGTGAGCCCCGGCCGCCCCCGGAGCCACGCCACCGCCTCCGCGGGGCCCTTCGCGCGGAAGACCTCCCACATGCGCGTGATCGGCGCGTCGGGCAGCAGCGAGCGCATGAGATACGAGCGGCGGCCCTTCGCCAGCATGTCGCGCACGCGGAACCGGGCGGGCACGCGGTAGTCGCCGCCGTAGTAGAGGTAGAAGTCGCCGGCGCGCAGGTCGACGATCGTCGTGTAGATCGTGCTCACGCTGCGTGGCTGCTGCGTCGCCTCGGCGATGCGTGCGAAGCTCTCGAGGCCCACGCCGCCTTCATCCAGCATCCGTTCGACGAGCGGGAAGCGCCAGCAGCCCGCGGCCGCCTCGGGCCTGGTCAAACAATCGAAGTTGGTCGTGACCTGCGGCCCGCCGCGCACGACTCTCACGCTGTCCGCGTCGATGATGGCGAGGTTGCCCTCGGCGTCCGCCACGTGGAGCTGGCCGCCGAGGAGCGAGGGCAGTCGATAGCGATCGAGCACCGCGACCATCTGCGGCACGGTCGAGCAGGTCCGCAGGATGTGCATCGTGAGTGCAGAGTCGCCGCCGGGGTAGTTCCGCTTGCGCTTCCAGCCCGCGTACTGGGTGGTGTCGACGGCCGGGACCGCGTTGGCGTCGAAGAACAGCCCCTTCTCGTTCACGCCGCCCTGGATGAAGTTCTGCGGGCGGTCGTAGGTGAACGTGAGCACGCCGAGCTGCGCGCCCTCGCGCGGGTAGACGTTCAGGTACGTGTCGAAATCGAAGATGAAGTCTTCGTTGTTCCCGATCCACGTGGCGCCGTCGGGCGCCTGGCCCGAGAAGATCGTGCACGTGCGAGCGGGAGCGGCGAGGAGCAGTGCGAGGAGCGGCACGCAGACGAGTAGACGCAGGGTGGACACGTGAGCCTCCGGAGGGAGCGGCCGCGGCTCGCGCGGCGGCCTGGAACACGCGGGATCGGTACGCCCCCGAGGCTAGCGCAGCGCGCCCTCGTCGATAAAGAAGAAAGGAGGCGGCTCGAGCCGCCTCCTTTCGCATCGCCCGCGCCTTCACCGCCCTGCTTCGCGCGCTCGCGCCCTCACACCCCCGGCTGGCACAGGCAGGTCGAGCCCAGCTTGATCTCCGACTTCGCCCACACGCGGCGGAAGCGCGCCTCGACCGGTGCGGCCTCGGCGTCCTTCTTCTCGAGCCGCAGGGCGCGCGAGAGCCCGTAGAGCGACCAGCCGTTCTCCGGCCAGCGCGCGAGATCCTCGCGATAGACCGCCTCGGCCTCGGGGTAGCGCCCGGCGTTCAGGAGCACCGCGCCGAGCGTGTGCCGCGAGGGCTGCATCCAGTCCGGGGGCTCGTTGTAGCGCAGGCCGTCCTCGATCTTCACGGCCGCGCGCAGCTCACGGACCGCCGTCTCGGAGCGCCCGCGCCGCGAGTCGATCTCGCCGTCGAGCACGTGAGCGGCGATCGCGAGGATCGCCGAGGCCGGGTTGTTGCCGAAGGTCCACTCCTTCGGCACCTTCGCCGCCGCGACCTGGAATGCGGCCCGCTCGGCGTCCGCTTCGCGCGCCCTGCCCAGCGCGTTGTAGGAAGCCGCGCGCGTGTAGTGCCAGAGCGCGCGCGAGAGCGGCAGGTTCGCGGGCGGCTCCGGCTCCGCGAGCACCTCCTGCCAGCGGCCGAAGCGCATGAGCGCCTCCGAGACGAAGATCATGTAACCGTCCACGACGGGCGCGAAGTCGCGGACGAAGTCGGGCGGCACCCCCTGCACCATCTCGCGCGCGGCCGCGAGCGCCTCCGCGCTGTCGCCCTGCATCATGTCCGCGTAGGCGAGGAAGTGCCGGTTGTGCGCCATGTACATGGCGTAGAGCCCGGGGTGCGGATGGGCGGCCCGGTAGACGGAGTCCACCACGATGGCCTCCCGGTTCGCCTCGCTGGCCACGGACCATTGCCCGACCCGCGAGTAGATGTGCGCCGGCATGTGGACCAGGTGCCCCGCCCCCGGCACGAGATCCCGCAGCAGGTTCGCGGAGGCGAGCGCCTTCTCGGGGTGGGGCGAGGCCTCCATGACGTGGATGTAGAAGTGGTTCGCGCCCGCGTGCCGTGGATCGAGCCGCATCACCTGCTCCAGCGTGCTCTGGATCTCGGGCTCCCACGGCTGGGGCGTGCCGTCGGTCCGCCACAGATCCCAGGGATGCAGGTCCATCAGCGCCTCGGCACAGAGCGCGCCCGCGTCGGGATCGTCCGGGTGCGCGCGCCACACCTCGCGCATGGCGCTCGCATAGGCGGCGTCCAGCGGCCCACGGTCCTCCGGCTGGGGCATGGCGTAACGATGCGCGAGCGCCTCGATGTAGGCCCGCTCCGGCTCGCTCACCCGCGGCTCGAGCGCGCGCGCGTGCGCGAGCGCGTCCCAGGCCGTCTTCGCGTTCTCCGGCGGCACCATGGGGAAGTTGATGTGCGGTCCGTTCACGAGCGCCACGCCCCACCAGGCCATGGCGCAACTCGGATCGGTGGCGATCGCCTTGCGGAACTCCTCCTCGGCCGCGCGGTGGCTGAAGGCGTAGGAGAGCGTGAGCCCGCGATCGAACGCGACCTGGGCGGCCGGCGACGTGGTGGTGACGGGATGGTGGAGGCTGCCGAGACCGTACGCGCCCGCGTGGGAGCCGCGCGCGGGGCGCTTTCCGGCGACGCCGCAGCCGGCGAGGAGGACCGAGAGGAGGACGACGGGCACGGCGCGGCCGACGCGATGGCAGGATCGGGTCATGATCACCTCGTGGGGGCACATGGGGCTGACGCCCCGGCGCGGCGGCCGGGATCGGTGCTTCCGATGGCGGAAGGACGCCGATCCATGTCCGGGTCCGGCAAAGGATGTTTGACA
>DATKKO010000218.1:0-7089 GCA_035542955.1 Terriglobales bacterium | reverse complement strand
AAGTAACCCTCGCTGAAGAACATGTGCCCCGACATCTCGCCGGCGAGCGGCGCGCCCGTCTCGTGCAGCCGGCTCTTGAGCAGCGAGTGGCCGGTCTTCCACATCTCGGGCACGCCGCCGTGCGCGCGGATGTCCTCCTCGAGCCCCTGGCTGCACTTCACGTCGAACACGATCCTCGCGCCCGGCACGCGCTCGAGCACGTCGCGCGCGAGCAACGCCAGGATCTGGTCGCCCCAGACGATCCGCCCCTTCGGGTCCACGGCGCCGATGCGGTCGGCGTCGCCGTCGAAGCCGATGCCGAGGTCGGCCCCCCGCTTCCGCACCTCCTCCTGCAGCGGCACGAGCAGGGCCGGCACGGTGGGATCGGGCAGATGGTTCGGGAAGCGTCCGTCCAGCTCGGCGAAGAGCGGCGCGACGCGGTGCCCCATGCGCTCGTACGCCTCGGGCACCACGGTCCCGGCGCATCCGTTCCCGCAGTCCATCACCACGTGCAGGCCGGCACCCGCGCGCCACGCGCGCGGGTCCGCGACCCGCAGCCGCTCGACCAGCATCGCGCGGTACTCGTCGAGGATCGGCCGGTCCGCGGCGGATCCCGCGCCGCGCTCGAGATCGCCGCGCTCGATCCGCTCCCGCATCTCCTGGATCTCGGCGCCGAACAGCGGAAGCTTCCCCTTCGTCATCTTGAAGCCGTTGAACTCGGGCGGATTGTGGCTGCCGGTGATCTGCATGCCGCCGTCGAGACCGCGCACCGCGACCGCGTAGTAGAGCGTGGGCGTGGGGACCACGCCCACGCGCTCGACCTCGAGGCCGCTCGCCGTCATGCCGCGCTCGGCCGCGGCCGCGAGCCGCGGGCTGCTCGGGCGCACGTCCCTCCCGAGCGCGACCCGGGCGCGGGCCCCGCCCGCGCCGCGGCGAATCACGGTGCCGAAGGCGCGGCCGACCGCCTCGGCGGCCTCGTCGGTCAGCTCGCTCTCGTGCAGGCCACGGATGTCGTACTCGCGGAAGATGTGGGACGGGATCACGGCGTCTCCTTCCTCTTGAGGCAGGCGTCGATGAACGGGTCGAGATCGCCGTCCAGGACGGCATGCACGTCCCCGATCTTCAGCTCCGTGCGGTGGTCGTTCACCATCGTGTAGGGCTGGAGCACGTACGAGCGGATCTGGCTGCCGAAGTCGATCTCCTTCTTCCCCGCCGAGAGCGAGGCCGTCTTGAGCCGCTCCTGCTCGCGGTAGTGCACGAAGAGCCGCGCGCGCAGGATGCGCAGCGCGAGGTCGCGATTGCGGTGCTGGCTGCGCTCGGCCTGCGACTGGACCACGAGCCCGGTCGGCAGGTGCGTGATGCGCACCGCGGACTCGGTCTTGTTCACGTGCTGCCCGCCCGCGCCGCTGGCGCGGAACGTGTCGACGCGCAGGTCGCCGGGCTGGATGTCCACGGTGATCGTGTCGTCCACCATGGGGTAGACGAAGACCGAGGCGAACGAGGTGTGGCGCCGCTGCGCCGCGTCGAACGGCGAGATGCGCACCAGCCGGTGCACGCCGCTCTCACCCTTGAGGCGGCCGTAGACGTACTCGCCCGTGATCTCGACCGTGGCGTCCTTGACGCCAGCCTCCTCGCCCGGCTGCAGGTCGAGGATGCTGGTGGCGAGGCCGTGGCGCTCCGCCCAGCGCAGGTACATGCGGAAGAGCATCTGCGCCCAGTCCTGCGACTCGGTGCCCCCCGCCCCCGGGTGGATCGAGACCAGCGCGCCCAGCCGGTCGTACTCGCCCGAGAGCAGGCTGCGCGTCTCCAGCTCGGAGATCGTACGCGAGAGCCGGTCGACCTCGGCGTTCACCTCGGCGAGCAGCTCGGCGTCGATGTCCCCCAGCTCGACGAGCTCCTCGAGGTGGCGCAGCTCCTCGTCCGGCCGCGACCAGTCCTCGACCGTGCGCTTCGCCTGCTTCAGCGCGGCGACGGTGCGCTGCGCGTTCTCCGGCCGGTCCCAGAAGCCCGGCTCCGCCATGCGGCCCTCGAGCTCCGTGACCTCACGGGCGCGCGCGTCGACGTCAAAGATACCTCCGCAGGTCCTGCAGGGAGGCGCGCGCCTGCTCCAGGCGGCCGCGCACCTCGGCGGCGGTCAGCATGCGATCATCCCTTCCCTTGCGGAGCTTGGGCCCGCAGCCGGGCCAGCGTGGCCCGCGCGGCCGCCGTCAGCTCCTCGATGCTCCCCGTGTTGTGCAGCGTGACGTCGGCCGCGGCGTCGAACGATCGCTCGCTCCGCTGCGCGCGCAGCCTCTGCCGCGCCTGCTCCTCGGTCCAGCCCCGCAGCGCCGCGAGCCGCCGCACCTGCTCGTCCATCGGCGCGCTCACGCCGATCACCGCGTCGCAGCTCCGTTCGAGCCCCCATTCCAGCAGCAGCGCCGCGTCGAGGATCACGACGCCGCGGAATCCCCGCGCGCGCAGCTCGTCGAGCCGCGACTGGATGCGCGCCACCAGCCGCGGATGGACCAGGCCGTCGAAGCGGGCCCGCGCCTCGGGGTCCGCGAACACGCGCGCGGCCACGCGCGGCCGGTCCAGCTGCCCGTCCGGCCCGTACACGTCGGGCCCGTACTCGCGCGCGAGCGCCGCCCGCACCTCGGGGTCGCGGTCCGTGACCTCGTGCCCGAGGAGGTCCGCGTCGATCACCGCCGCTCCGTTCGCGGCCAGCGCCTTCGCCACCGTGCTCTTGCCGCTGCCCACCCGCCCCACCAGCCCGACGATGAACAGGCCGTCGCCGGCGGACGCCCGTCGCGGCCGCGTCGGCTCGCGGGCGTCAGTGGACATCGAACCAGCTCGCGCCGTGTCCGGCCGTCGCCACGAGCGGGACCCGCAGCGGGAAGCAGCTCTGCATCTCGGCGCGGGTGAGCGCCGCGACCGCCTCGGCGTCCGCGGCCGGGCACTCGAGGAGGAGTTCGTCGTGCACCTGGAGCAGCAATCTAGCGGAGGGGTGCTGCCGCTTCAAGGCCGCGTGGACCCGGATCATCGCCAGCTTCATCAGGTCGGCCGCCGAGCCCTGGATCGGCGTGTTGATCGCGGCGCGCTCGGCGAGCGAGCGCTGCGCCCCGTTCGGATGCGTGAGATCCGGCAGGTAGCGCCGGCGGCCGAGCAGCGTCTGCACCCAGCCGTTCCGCCGCGCCTCGTCCAGCGTGCGATCGAGGTAGTCGCGCACGCGCGCGTAGACGCGGAAGTAGTCGCGGATGAAGGCCTCCGCCTCGTCGAGGGGGATGCTCATCTGCTGCGCCAGGCTGCGCGCGCCCATGCCGTACATCACGCCGAAGTTCACGATCTTCGCGCGCGCGCGCAGCGCGGGATCGAGGTCGCCCGTGGGCACGCCGAAGATGCGGCGCGCCGTGCTCGCGTGCACGTCCTCCCCGCTCGCGAACGCCTCGGCGAGCGCCGGATCGCCCGAGAGGTGCGCCATCACCCTCAGCTCGATCTGCGAGTAGTCCGCGCCCACCAGCATCCGGCCCGACGGGGCGACGAAGGCGCGACGGATCGCGCGGCCTTGCGGGGAGCGGAACGGGATGTTCTGCAGGTTGGGATCGCTCGACGAGAGCCGGCCGGTGGCCGCGCCCGTCTGGTGGAAGGTCGTGTGCACGCGACCGTCGGGGCGGCCGCCGCTCGCCGGCTGCATGGCCTCGGCGGGCAGCGCGTCGAGATACGTCGACTTGAGCTTGGTGAGCGCGCGGTACTCGAGCAGCAGGCGCGGGAACGGGTGCGAGGCGGCCAGCTCCTCGAGCACGGCCTGGTCGGTCGAGTAGCCGGTCTTGGTGCGCCGGCCGGTCTTGAGCCCGAGCTTCTCGAAGAGCACGCGCGCGATCTGCGGCCCGCTGTTGAGATTCAGGCGCTCGTCCGCGAGCACGTAGAGCGCCTCCTCGAGCCGCGCCACCTCGGCGGCCGCGCGCTCCGACATCTCGGCGAGCACGGCGCGATCGATCGCGATGCCCGTGCGCTCCATCTCGTAGAGCACGGGGATGAGCGGATGCTCGAGCTGCTCGTAGAGCGGCCACTGCTGGCGCGACTCGAGCTGGGCGCGGAGCGCGGGCTCGAGCCCGAGCAGGGCGCGCGCTCCGGCCATCGCCGCCCCGCGTGCCGCCATGGGCGTGAGCGCCGAGATCTCGGAACGCGGGCGGCCCCGCGGGGCCGGCGGCTCGAGCGGGGGCAGCGCCTCGCCGAGGAAGTCGCGGGCCAGCGCGGCGAGCGAGTGGTCGCGCATCGGATCGCAGAGGAACGAGGCGACGCGCGCGTCGAAGGCGAGGCCGTCGAGCTGCAGGCCGGCGCCGGCGAGCGCGTGGAGGTCGGACTTGAGGTCGTGCCCGAGCTTCGGCACGGTGGGATCGTCGAGCGCGAGCGCGATCCAGCCCCGCACCTGCGCGAGCGCCAGGTTCGGACCGGAATCGTGCGCGAGGGGCAGGTAGCATGCCGTGCCGTCGCGCGCCGCCAACGCGAGCCCGACCAGCTTCCCGCGGCGGGCATCCGGCCCGGTGGTGAGCGGCAGCAGGGCGAGTCCGTGCAGCGCGCGCGCGCGCACCTCGTGCAGCTCGCGGACCCAGGATTCGAGCAGGGCCGACTCGCCCCCAGCCTCGGCGATCTCGACCGAGCTCCAGAGATCCAGCGTGGATTGCGTGGGCGCGGGCGGCGGCGCCTGCGCGGGCGCTACCGCCGGGGATGGCGCGCAGGTGGCCGCTGACGGCGGCGCCTGCGCGGGCGCCGCCGCCGGCGATGGCGACGCGGGCGGCGCGGATGACGTGGGTGGAGGAACAGGAATCGCGCCCTTGGGCGTATGAGGCGCTCCCAGCTTCACGCCCTCCGCGGGAGTCTCGCTCGCCGTGCCCCGGCGATCCGGCGCGCGGGAGGGCGAGAGCGAGCCCGCGTCGCCGTCGGCCACGCCTTCGCTCTGCGCCACGTGTTCGAGGCGCCGGATTTCCCAGCGCCTGGCGAACGCGGTGAGGGCCTCGCGCCGGATCGGGGCGCAGCGCAGATCGTCCCACGTGTAGGGCACGTCGAGATCGGTGCGCACCGTCGCCAGCTCGCGCGAGAGGAACGCCAGCTCGCGATTCGTCTCGAGCTTCGCCTTGAGCGCGGGCTTCTTCACCTCGTCGAGCCGCGCGTACAGCTCCTCGAGCGAGCCGAACTCGAGGAGCAGCTCCTTCGCCGTCTTCTCGCCGATCCCGGGCACGCCCGGGATGTTGTCGGTCGAGTCGCCCATCAGCGCGAGCACGTCGCGAATGTGCTCGGGACCCACGCCCCAGCGGGCGCGCACGCCCTCTTCGTCCAGCCACAGGTACTCGTCGCGCGTCTGCGGCAGCAGCACCCGCACCTGCGTGCCCACGCACTGGAGCATGTCCTTGTCGCCCGTGACCAGCGCGACCTCGAAGCCGTCGCGGACGCCGCGCCTCGCCAGCGCGCCCATCACGTCGTCGGCCTCCATGCCGGGGATCTCGAGCACCGGCAGGCCCAGGGCCTGCGCCAGAACCTCGATCGGCTCGAGCTGGGCCAGCAGGTCCTCGGGCATGGGCTTGCGCTGCGCCTTGTAGTCGGGGAAGCGCTCGTGACGCCAGGTCGGCCCGGGTCCGTCCCAAGCCAGTGCCCAGTGGTCCGGCTTCTCCTCGCGCCGGATCTTGAGCACGGTGTTCGCGAAGCCGAAGATCGCGGAGGTGTTCTCGCCGAGGAGCGCCCGCTTGTTCCGGACGTCCTCGGCCGTGATCCGGCGGCCGTTCTCCACCATGAGCAGCACGTTCGCGGGCACGCTCTCCCGTTGCCGTTCTCGTCCCTCGGCGTCGACGATCACCACCGAGCCGCCCGCGGCCCGGGTCATGGGTGGTCCGCTCCGCTGGTAGAGCTCGATCCCCTCGAGCCTCACGGTCCCGGGCTCGCGCGCGACGACCAGCGACCTCGTGAGCGGGTGCATGACGAAGGCGTAGTACGCCCGGTAGGCGAGCCCCATCGCGTCGAGGACGAAGAGGCGGGGCATGGATCAGGCGCCCTTCATGCCCCTGAGCAGGCGCCGGGCGCGGACTCTCGCGAGCACGGGCGCGCCCACGCTGCCATCGGGGCCGCCCGCGAGCAGGGCGCACCCGATCGCCGCTTCGAAGCTGCGTTCGGAGATCTCGGGGCTCATGTTCTCCGTCCCCCTGGCTTCGGTCCAGTTCGCGGGGGCGCTGACAGGCCCCGACATGATTAGCGCTTCTGACCCGAAACGAAAAGAGGAGCGCCTGTGCGGCCTGGGGCCGGCCCGCTACCTCGAGCCCCGTCCCTCTCCCCGCCTCGCCACGAGCAGCCGGTTCGTGACCCGGAGCTCGCCGAGCCCCAGCGCGAGCAGGGCGCGATCGATCCCGAGCAGCAGCCCGGGCGCGCGATTCAGGAAGCGCCACGGCCCCAGATCGCGATTGAGGAGCGCGTGCGTGGGCCACGTCCTCTCGGTGGCGAAGCCCAGCGGCTCGAGCACGCGCCGGTACTCGTCCAGCGCGCGCATGCGGTTGTGCGTCGCCCCCGGGGGCGTCGCGACGAAGGTGTCGGTGACGAGCAGCAGCCCGCCGGGCCGGACCGCTTCGCCGAGCCGGCGCACGGCCGCCTCCCAGCGCGCGTCCTCGACGATGTGGTAGAGCACGTCGAACGCGTTCACCAGGTCGAAGCGGCCGCCGATCTCCGCCTCGCTCACGTCCGCGAGCACGAAGCTCGCCTGCGGGAAGCCCGCTCGCAGCCGCTCGACCGAGGTCGCCGCGATGTCCACGCCGGTCACGCGCGCGCCCCGCCGGAGGTAGTACTCGACGAAGAACCCCGTGCCGCAGCCGACGTCGAGCACGCTCGCGCCTGCCGGCTCGAAGCGCGCGGCCGCCAGCGCGCGCGCGAGCACCTCCGCCCGCAGCACGTAGCAGGCGCGGTTGTACGCGAGCGAGAGCCCGGTCTCGCCGGTGCCGCGCAGATCGAACTGCTCGGCGAGCCTCCGCTCCCAGAACTCCCGCGGCCGGTAGCTCACCGGCTCCCTCTTCGATAGAGCCCGTGCCGCGCGACGTACGCGGCCACGGCGTCGGGCACGAGATAGCGCAGCGAGAGCCCGGCTCGCGCCCGCGC
>DATKKO010000217.1:0-23765 GCA_035542955.1 Terriglobales bacterium | reverse complement strand
GAGCAGCGCGCGGGCATCGAAGTCCACGATGCCCGTCCGCCAGGCGCCCGCCGTGACGATGTAGCGGCCATCGGGCGTGAACTTCGTGGCCCACGTCGGACCCGGCGTCTGGACCTTGAAGAGGAACATCCCGAACACGTCGAAGACGGCGAGGGAGTCGCGGGTACGGTCGCCGGCGACCAGGCAGCGGCTCAACGGGTCGGCGCTGATGCTGCTCGAGGTGCCCGTCAGCGGCAACGTGACGGTCCTGACGATGGTGCCGTAGCTGAGCGAGGCCGGGTCCGTGTCCACGACGTTGATCGGCCCCGCGTCAGGTGAGACCCACAGGTTCTTGCCGTCCGCCGTGTACTCGAAGCCGAGGATGGCCGATCCCGGTGGCGCGACGAACACGCCCGACAGGGACTTGGAACCCATCCGTCCCGCTCCCTGGTCCGTCGCCTGGAAGGTCTCCAGCCAGATGCCGCAGTCCCCGGGCACGAGATCGCGCGCCACCGCGAGCCATTTGCCGTCCGGAGACAGCCGCATGCTCGCCATCTGGCCCCAGATGTAGCCCGCCAGCCCGCAGAAGGCCGAGTCCATGCCGACGGCGAAGCCGGTGGACTTCGCAGTCAGGCTGGACACCGGGTCGACGATCGTCAGCGGCAGGCCGAGCGTGCGCATTCCCAGCGAGTCCACCGCCGCAACCTGGGCGTCCCGCTGCGGCCCCGGCGGCAGCACGAAGGCGGCGCAGTTGCCGCCCGCCGCGCGCCATGCGGGGGAGAAGAGTCCGCTCCCGACGTCCACTTGGCTGCCCGCGCCGAAGGGGACGCCCGAGCCGGTCAGCGCGACCACGTCGCCGGGGCGCGCGACGCCGGGGACGGCGCGCAGCAGGGCCGCCGTACCGCCGATGCGATAGAGCGAGAGGCTGCGGGAGCCGTAGTTGGCCACCGCAATGACGTCTCCGTAGCCGCTCACCGTCACCGCCACCGGCATCGAGCCGGTCGCCACCTCGGCCACCTTCTTGCGGTAGGTCGTGTCGGCGGGGTTGGTGTCCAGCATCTGCAGCTGGTTGGTGAGGGAGTTGACCACGTACGCCGCGTTGCCGTCCCGGTTGTACGCCGCGTCCCGCGGGTCGCCGCCGAGAGCGACGACCTGGGGTGTATAGGTCGAGTCGTTCACCACCGTCACGGCGAGCAACTCCGCCCCCAGGGGGCCCGCGCGCGTGAACAGCACCTCGTTCGCCCCGGGGTTCACGGCCACGCCGCCGGTGCACGAGGTCCCGTCCAGGAAGACGCACGAGTGCCCCGGCAGCGGACTCCGGCGCACACCTGCGTTGCTCGTGCCGTAGAAGAGCATCGTCCCGCTGGGCGAGGAGGCGATGCCGCCGTTCAGCACGATGGTGGTGTCGGAGACCTCGTCGAGCACGCCGAAGCGGGTGGCGCTCAGCGGGTCGATGTCGATCTTGTACAGGACGCGCGAGGCCGGGTCGGTCACGCAGGCCATGCGTCCCGTGGGCGTGATGGCCACACCCTGGGGGGCGGAGCCCGACGGGAGCACGGTGGTCCCGAGCACCTGGCCGAACGTCCCGCTGCCGTGCGACACGTCGACCGTGGCCACGTCACCCGCGGCGGGGCGCGTGACGACCAGGCGCTTCCCGTCGGGCGTGAGCCCGAGGCTCTGCGCCTGGCCTATGGCCGAGTACTCGGTGACGTGGCGGGACTGCAGGTCGACGACGGCCAGTCCGCCCGAGCCCACCGCATAGGCCGTGTCGCCGGCCGACGCCAGCGCGACATCGGTGGGCGCGAAGCTGAGGGTCACGTCCGTGACGTAGGAGGGCGCCGTCTGGGCCAGCGCGGGCAGGATGACGACGCTGAACGGATTGCTCATGGTGCCGTTGACCTCGACGTACGCGCTGCCGGACGACGCGTAGCCCGGCACGCGCACCATCATGGAGGTCGGAGTGATGCTGACGGCCGGGACCATGAAGTACGACTGCGGCAGGGGGCTCGAGCCGTAGTCGAACACGACGCTGTCCGTGCCGCTCGGATCGAAGCCCGTACCGAGGATGGTGACAAAGGAGCCCGGGGACGCCGCGCGGGGCTGGATGTCCGCGATGGCCACCGGCGGGGCGTCCTCCGTCGTGAACTTCGTCGTGTACTGGCTGGCGAGGTGCACGCCGTCGCGATCCGTGAGCCCGGTCGTCAGGTCGAGCTGATAGAGCGTGCCGAAGTGGAGCGGATCGGTCGGCGTCAGCACCATGCCCCGGCCGCCATTCACCAGCACTCCATCGAGTCCCAGAGCATTGCCGAGCGTGGCCTCGTGCAGGCGGACGTTGCCCTGGAGGCTGTTCTTGTCGATGCGTTCGCTGAAGTTGACCAGGATCGCCGTGTCGATGCGGACATCCGTGGTGTCCGCCTTGGGCGAGACGGAGACCACCGCGGGCGGGATCGTATCCACGTTCGTGATCACGTCGATGCCGGAGCGGACCTCGCCGGCCGCGAGCGTCAGGATGCCGCGCTCCGCCGGCGTGTCGCGATCGGACTCGGGCTGGCACCACCACTCGGCGGCAAAATTGGTCTGCGCGATCGCATTGATGCGATCGCTGATGTAGTCCGGCGTGAGCGCGTAGCCGCCCACCTCGCCGTCGAGCGGAGTCACGCGCACGCTGTACGAGCCGGCCGCGAGCCCGCGCAGCGCGTAGTTGCCGCCCTCGTCCGTGTAATCCGAGGCTACGGAGTCGGCGGGCTGGCCGGCGTTGTCGAGCCGGACCGCGGTCACGAGCGCTCCGGGGATGCCGTAGCCCGCGCCGCCCTCGCCGCTGCCGCCGCCGCGCACCACCGTGCCGGTGATGGTGGTGAAGTCGGTCGCGAAGGTCGGGCCCGGATACGCGGCGCGGATTGCGGCCTGGTCGTCGCCCTCGAGGCTCGCCGCGCCCTGCCCGGGCTGCAGCACGAAGAACATGGTCGCGTTCAGCACGCCGCTGTGTGAGAGGCCGAAGACGTGCCCGGCCTCGTGTGTGACCACGCTCTGCAGGTCGAAGCTCCCCGGGCCCGGGTTGTAGGTGGCGGTGCGGAACTTCACCTGCGGATTGAAGATCATGTCCGCGTCCACGATCTGGCCGGGCAGCACGATCTTGTCGTCGTAGGTCGTGCGCCGCAGGGCCGAGAGCGTAGGCGTGATCGCGATCACGTTGGGCGGGAAGACGTAGTCGTCCTGGAACGTGACCAGGTTCACGCCGTCGTACGCCGAGGCGTTCGTCTGGGTGGCGTACGGATCCAGGACCACGCGCAGACTCGTGCCCGGCACGGCGGTCCAGGCGTTGAAGCCGTTCATGATGGCTTGCAGGTCGCTGCCGTCGGTGATGCGCGGATCCGCCGCGACCGAGATCGTGTAGTGGAGCGGCAGCGCAGAGCGGTCCCACGATTCGACGTGGCGCATCGTGGCGGTCAGGTCCACGCAGCCGTCTCCGTCCGCGTCCTGGCCGGCCGCGCAGGAATCGGGGCAGAGGTCGAGCGCGTCGGACACGCCATCGTGGTCGCGGTCCACGCCGAGCTGGTAGACGCGGAGGTCGTCCAGGTAGGGGAGCTTCGAGTCCACCTGGAACGTGATGCCGGGCGGGAAGAACACGGAATCGAAGATCTCGGTCTGGTCTTGGGCCGTGAGGACGATCTGCACCGAATCGGCCGCGAGCGGCGATTCGAAGTCCGCCGGGTAGCGCAGCATCCGCTGGTTGACGTAGGGCGAGACGGCGTCATCGCCGTACGTCCCGCTGTTGTACGAGAAGAACGAAGGCGAAGCGAAGCGCGGTCGCGTGTCGCCGGCCCGCTTGCCCCTCACCCAGCAGCACACGACTCGGCCGCTGTTCACGGTGTTCAGCTTGCCCGAGAACGCAATCAGCAGCTGAGTGTCGCCCGGAGCCGTGGCGAACCACGGGGAGGTGAGGCGGGCGTAGAGGCCACGGTGGTTCACGGTGTCGCCGGCCGCAAGGAAGGTCCACACGCAGGTTGGATCGGTGAAGTCGAAGCCCTTCCGCAGGGCCACGCCGGTCGCGGGGACCGCGCCGTCGCGGAACCACCAGGCCGTCATCCCGCTGGGGGTGTAGGCGCCGTTCAGCGCCGACAGGGTCCACGGCCCAGTCGTCCCGTCCTCGAAATCAGTGCGAGGTATGAGGTCGAGGTCCCCGTCTCTCAAGGTGAGATTGTCCACCACGAGCGCCCCATCGGTCGCATCGGGGGCGAGGCCGTCCTCGCCGGAGCCGGACGCCTCGGTCTGCACGACGAGGCGCAGGCGCGTCGTCGTGCCCCAGGGGAAGGATTGGTTGTTGTCTGCGTTCAGGTGGACCTCGGCCTTGAAGCGGCCGCGCCCGACGAACGCAACGTGGAGGTCACCCGGCCAGCTGCCCGCGATCCGCGTCAGACGGGTCGTCAGCGTGGACCACACTCCGGAGTCGTTCACCGCCTGGACCTGAACCCACGCATTCCGGGAGGCGGACTGCAGGGTGTCGGCGGTCTGCAGGTCGATGCTGCCGTCGAAGCTGAGCACGGCACCCGGATGGCCGGCGACGGAGAACTCCGGCGAGGTGAGGCGCTGGCTCCAGCCGTTGCCGTAGCCCGAGGGCTTGACCCAGTTGGCGACCTCGTCGGGGGCAGAGGCCATGTCGGCGCCGAACCAGAGCGAGCGGTTCCCCATGGCGATCGAGACGGGCACGCCCGCGACCGCGGACAACGTCCCGCCGGCGTCGAGGTGGAAGACGAGCTCGAGGCCCGGGTCCACGAAGTAGACGCCGTCGGCGCCGTCCGGGGCGATGCCCGCGGGGGTCCCGAGCATCTGTTGGAGAGGGTTGGCGATGCCGGCAGCGGGTCCGTAGGTGTCCCCTCCGCCCACGACTGTGGTCAGCACGCCGCCCTGGAGGCGGAACACCTTCTGCGCGTAGCTGGTGATCCAGAGCGCGCCGCCCGAGAGCGCGATGTACCTGGGGCGCGGCAGAGTCTGCAGGGTGCCATCGCCGTAGAGCGTGCTGATGATGCCCGTCGCGAGCTGGACCACCCGGATGCGGTTGTTCCCGCTGTCGGTGATGTAGAGCACGGTGCCGCTCTCATCGATCGCCACGTCGTACGGCTTGAACAGCCGTGCGGCGGTCGCCGGCCCTCCATCGCCGCTGAAGCCGGGTATCCCGCTCCCGGCGATGGTCACGACGCGGCCGTCGTTGCGCACCATGCGGACGCGATTCGAGTTGTACTCGGCGAAGTAGATGTTCCCGGAGGCGTCCACCGCGAGCCCGAAGGGCGCCAGTCGCGCCGCCCCGAGGGTCGTGTCCGCGGTCACCGGTCCGTATCCGCCCAAGTACTCGGGCCACGACCCGTTGCCCGAGAAGGCATACAAGCCCGGGTTCGGTTGGTCCAAGGTGCTCGTGATCAGCCGGTGCTCCACCGGGTCGAACGCGGCGTCCAACGTGCTCTGGTACTGGGACCAACGGCCGTAGACGCGGATCACGCCCGGGCCAGGATAGGCCGCGAACAGGGGGCGCTCGCCGCCCTCGTCGGAAAAGACCACGGCGCCCGAATCCGTGACCGCCAGCGCGGAGCCGCCGTAGAGTCGCGTAGTCGCCGCGCTGCCGGTGAAGGGGTCGCTGACCAGGGTATCCGGGCCAAGCCCGAGGAAGAACTGCTCGTTGACGGTCAGGTTCGACTGCACGTGCGCATAGATCTGGGAGGTGCGGTCCTCGCCCACCCAGCCGCGGTCCTGACAGATCCCCGTCAGGTCGTCGAAGCCGTAGCCGCGGACGAGGAACGTGTCGCTCGTGCTCACGATGGCGTTGAGCGGCGTGGCTTCGCGCGCGACGCTCGCGAGCGAGGGCAGCGTGCGCACGTCGCGCACCGGTCGTGTGATGGCCGCGCCCGCGGCGAAGGCGGAAGCGGAGAAGACGACGGCGAGCGCGAGGCTCGCGAAGGCGGTGGAGGTCGGACGAGCGGTCATCGTCGTCGCGGCCTAGCGGCCGCCCTCCGCGAGGATGGCCTGGATCTCGCTCACCATGTCGGCGAGCGGGAGCCGGGGGGCACTCTCACCGGGGCCCACCAGGGACAGCGTGCGCACGTCGCGCACCGCCGTACCCGCGACGGAGCGCTGCACCGTTCGCGTGCCGGTCGCCGCATCCGTGCGAATGTCGAACTTGCCCTGGGCGAGCCCGTTCACCTGCGCGCGGCCCTGGGGGTCGCGCCAGACGAAGAGCAGCGCCTGCTCGCCGGGCCGGAAGAGCGGGCTGCCGGGGACGGCGTAGCGGAAGCCGTCCGCGTCGCCGCCGAGCTGGGTGAGCGTCAGCACGTCGCCGGGCCCACCCTTGAGCGACTGACTGACGTGGAAGGTCACGTCGGTGATGATCTTCGTGTGCGATGGGTTCCAGTGCGCCCGCGTCTCCGCGACCTGCCCGATCACGATGTCACTCGATCCGAGCGTCAGATCGCGCAGGCTCTGGTGGACGACCTGGGTGGCGACAGCGGGCGACGCGCAGACGACTGCGGTCAGCCCCAGGGCGAGGAGGAAGCGGGAGATGGTCATGGCACGGGCTCCTGCGGTGAGGGTTCGTCGCCGGGGCGCAGTGCGGAGGAGGGATTGCCCGCTGCGGCCGTCGTGTCCGATGTGGATGGCTAGTGTTGTTTGCTGAGCGTCAGGGCCTGCTGATACTCGGCGGCGGCCTGATCCATCAGGCCGATCGCGCGGTAGACGTTGCCCAGCGCCTCGTGCGGGGCGGGCACATCCGGGCTCGAGCGAGCGAGCGAGTCGAACTCGGCGGCGGCGTCGCCATAGAGACCGCGGCCGAACAGGTACGAGCCGGCGAGGAACCGCGCGGCCGCCGCGCCGGGCCCGCCCGCCGCATCACGGATCTTCGCGAGCGCGCCCCGCACGGCCGCGGCCTCTCCGGCCTCGAGCACGTGGAAGAAGGAGTCTTCGCGCCGCAGCTCGCCGCGATCCGAGAAGGCGCGCACCTCCCAGGCGTAGGCGCCTGCCGCCGCCAGCGCTGCGGCGTCGGGCGGGTACTCGAGAACCGTCCCCTCGGTCTCGCGGCTCCACAGCTCGCCGCTGTCTCCGGACACGGCGATCCGATAGCGCGCCGCGCCCTCGACGCTCCTCCAGCGGAACGACGGCCGCAGGTCGAGGATCTCGGTGCGGCGCGGCTCGACGAGCAAAGGCGTGGCGTCGGTCCCGCCGCGCAGCACCGAGAGCGCGACCAGGCCGGACTCGCGCGAGCCTCCGGTCACGAACTTGCTCACGCTCGCGTAGACCTCACCCGGGAGCCCGACGCGAGCGGCCTTGGGCTTGGCGCTCGCGCGGCCTCCGATCACGATCGCGCTCTTCTCGGCCAACTCGATCACGCTGCCGCCGTCGAAGAAGATCGTGGCCGCCCCGCCCGGGCCCACGCTGACGCGATCACCCCGTTCGAGCGCCTGGCCGAACGAGGCGCGCGCGGGAGCGCCGCCGGCGGCGGGGGTGAACTCGACCCGGCCCCGGACGGCGGCGACGATGGCGAGCGGCTCGGAGCGGGCGACGCTCGCGAAAGACGCGGCGACGACGAGGAAAACCAGCGCGGCCAGAGCCACGGCCGTTGTGCGTGGAGCGGCCATGATTCCTCCGTGAGGAATGCGCGGAGCTTCGAGATGTGCGGCGCTGGCGGCCCGAGGTGACGACAGGTCCCGCCGGGTCCGAGCGACCTCAAGTGTACCCGAGCGAATGACACGGCAGAAGAACCTTCGTTGGCGGGAACCCGGAGAAGCGCTCGAGCCGTGGAGCGAACCGGATGCCTTCCCGGGTTCCGGCCCCGGGGCGGGGGCCCGGAGCACGCCTCGTTGCGGGTTCGTGACTTGCCGCGGAACGGCCGCTGCGGCTATCGTCCACCCACTCCTCGCGGAGTGCACAGGGTTGGAGCATGCTCTGCTTGCCCACCTGCCCCATCGTGGCTGCCCCGCGCACTCCACGTCCGTCTCCGGGAGGGACCATGGCGCTGAAGGAGAAGGCCGAGATCGTGGACGCGGACGGTCTCCGCCGGATCGTGACCCGCATCGCGCACGAGATCGTCGAGCGCAATAAGGGAGTCGAGGATCTCGTGCTCGTGGGGATCCGGCGCCGCGGGGTGCCGCTCGCGAAGCGCATGGTCGAGAAGATCAAGGAATTCGAAGGCCGTGCCCCCCACGAGGGCAGCCTCGACATCACCCTCTATCGCGACGATCTCTCGACGCTGGGCCACCAGCCGGTCGTCGGCTCCAACGAGATCCCGATCGACATCAACAACAAGATCGTGGTCCTGGTGGACGACGTGCTCTACACGGGGCGCACGGCCCGGGCGGCGATGGACGCGCTCATCGACATCGGACGCCCGCGCGCGATCCAGCTTGCGGTAGTGATCGACCGCGGGCACCGCGAGCTGCCGATCCGCGCAGATTTCGTGGGCAAGAACGTCCCCACCTCCCGCCGGGAGGTCATCGGGGTCAAGGTGGCCGAGCTGGACGGCGTGGACAGCGTCGTCATTCGGGAGATCGAGGAGTAGGAGAAGCCGCCTCCCGGTCGAAGCGGGCCCGGCTGTCGGATAACTCGCCCGCCCGGGTTGCGCGAGTGCTCCACGCACGCGCTACTGTCCGTCCCATGAGCACCGCCGCCGCCCGCGAGAGGGTCATGATGGCTTCGCCGCCCGATGCCGAAACGATGTGGGGCGCGTTCCTCGCGCGCGACCCGCGCTGGGACGGCCGCTTCGTCGCCGCGGTCCGCACGACCGGGATCTTCTGCCGCCCGTCCTGCACCTGCCGCCGGCCGCTGAGGCGCAACGTGCGCTTCTATCGCGACCCGGACACCGCGCTGCGCGCCGGCTTCCGCCCGTGCAAGCGCTGCCGCCCCGAGCTGGCGGGCGGCGCGGCCGAGGCGGACCGCCGTCTCGCCGCGCGGGCGCTGGCGCTCATGCGCCGCGCGCCCGGCGAGCCGTGGACGGTCTCCCGTCTCGCGGGAGAGCTGGCGATGAGCCCCTCGAGCTTCGCCCGGCACTTCCGCGCGGGCGCGGGCACCACGCCCGCGCGCGCGCTGGCCTCGGTCCGGCTCGAGCGCGCGCGCGCGCTGTTGGACGGCGGCGCCCGCGTGTTGGACGCGGCGCTCGAGCTGGGATTCGGCAGCGGCTCGGCGCTGGCGCGGGCCTGGCGCAGGCGATTCGGCGCCGCGCCGCGCATCTCGCGGCCGCGCAGGAGGAGAACGCAATGAACGAGTCGAACGGGAACGCCGTGGTCCGTCTGGTCGCGCGAACCGGGCTCGGTGATTTCGAAGTGACCGCGACCGCGCGCGGCTTGCGGTCGGTCACGCCGCTCCGTCCGGGGCGGACGGTCGCGGAGCGGGCGCCGGAGGGTGCGGCGCTCGCGCACGCCCGGGCGGCCGCCGAGGCTCTGCGCCGCTACGCCGAGGGCGCCCGCGAAGGCTACTCCGGCCCGTTCGATCTGGACGCGCCGGCGTTCCCGGTCGCGGTCTGGGAGGAGCTGCGCGCGATTCCCTTCGGGGCGACCAGGTCCTACGGGGAGATCGCGGCCCGGCTCGGCGTGCCCGGCGAGGCCCGCGCGGTGGGCGCGGCCGTGGCGCCGAACCCGGTCTGCGTCCTGATCCCCTGCCATCGCGTGGTGGGAGCGGACGGATCGCTCAAGGGCTTCGCCTGGGGGCTCGACCTCAAGCGGCGGCTGCTCGCGCACGAAGCCGCCGCGCTGCCGCTGTTCTCGTCCGATCCGGCGCCCGCTTGAGGACTCAGGCCTGCGCCCTCGCCTTCTGCAGGTCCCGCCAGAAGCTCTTGTAGAGGAAGCTCCGCTCGTCCAGCTCGCAGAGCTTCTGGAACATCGGCTTCGTGACCGTGAAGGCGAGCGTGTCGGCCGGCAGATGGCGGCGCATCGCCGAGTCGGTCGCGCCCAGAGCGGCGCGCGGCGCGTCGAGATCGTCGAACACGGGGAGGAGCTGCGAGCAGCCCGAGCCGAAGGGCGCGATCACCGGCGCCTCGCGCGGTCCGCTGTCGTAGTGCGCGCCCACGATGAACGCGGCGAGCTGGTCCGGGTTGACGTAGAAGGTGACGGTCCTCAGGTGCTCGTACTGCGCGGGTCGCAGCGGACCGACGAGCAGGTTGCCGTGCCGCGGATGATACTTGTGACGCTCGTCCACGAAGCGGCCCATGATCTCGCGGGAGCGCTTGAGCCCCTCCTCGTCGAGCAGGAACGAGATCATCTGCTCGCGCGAGCGCGACTCCACGCCGAGCAGGCAGGAGCCCGCGCCGCCGCAGCCGTAGCGGTCGGCCGTGAGCAGGAGCGTCCTTCCCTTCAGCCACTCCGGGAAGTAGGCGAACATGCAGGTGCGCTCGGCGGGGCGGACGAGCGGCTCGAAGGCCGTGGGATCCGGCGCGTCGTAGAAGCCGAGGGGGGGGATCCGCAGACCGAGGATCTCGGTGAGCCGGTGGGGATCGGGTTGCATCGGAGCTTCCTTTCACCTGGCGCGCACGCGAGGCCGCGGGGGAGTCGGGAGGCCCGCATGGGGGCGCGGAGTTTCGTACTCCAGACTACCACGGACGCGGTTGCGCTCCCGTGACGCGGTGGCTACGGTCACTCGACGCCCGTCATCGCAGCGCATCAGCAGGGGGCCGCATGGATCCCGATCTCGACGATCTCGTCCGTCATCTGCTCGAGCTGCCGGAGACCATCGGCGCGCTCGAGGTGACCGGAGCGCCCGAGCCGTCCGCGGTGCGCGAGCACCTGCGGGCCCGCTACGACTTCTCGCGCCCCGTTCCGCTGGCCGACGCGGCCGCCGACGTGGCCGCCATGCTCCGCCGCTGGAACTGCCACGTCACGCATCCGCGCTACTTCGGCAACTTCAATCCGAGCGTCGACGTGTCGGGCATCGTGGCCGAGACGATGGCGGCCGCCTTCAATCCGCAGCTCGCCGTGTGGTCGCACGCGCCGGCGGCCGTCGAGATCGAGCAGCACGCGCTGGCGTTCCTCATGCGGAGGCTCGGATTCGATCCGGCGCTCGGGACCGCGCACTTCACGAGCGGGGGATCGGAGGCCAACCACACGGCCGTGCTGGCGGCGCTCACCGCGCGTCATCCCGAGTACGGAGAGCGCGGCCTGGCCGGGCTCGGGACGCGGCCGACCCTGTATCTCTCGATCGAGGGGCACGAGAGCTTCGAGAAGATCGCGCACGCGACCGGCATCGGGCGCGACGCGGTGCGCCGCGTGCCCACGGACGCGGGCGGCCGGCTCGCGCTCCCGGCGCTCGAGGCCGCGGTCGCCCGCGATCGGGCGGACGGGCGGGAGCCGTGTCTGGTGGTCGCGACCGCGGGGAGCACGGCGATCGGAGCGGTCGACCCGCTTCCGGAGCTGGTCCGCTTCTGCGCGCGGGAGCGCCTGTGGCTGCACGTGGACGCGGCCTGGGGCGGCTCGTGCTCGCTCTCGCCGCGCCTGCGGCCGATCGTGGCCGGCATCGAGCGCGCCGACTCGGTCACCTGGGACGCGCACAAGTGGCTCTCGGTGCCCATGGGCGCGGGCATGTTCTTCGCCGCGCGGCGCGCGCCCGTGGCCGAGGCGTTCCGCACCACGACGGGCTACATGCCGGCGAGCCCCGAGGGGGCGCTCGATCCGTACGTCGCCTCGCTCCAATGGTCGCGCCGCTTCATCGGGCTCAAGGTGTTCCTGCTGCTCGCGGAGCTGGGCGAGGACGGTCTCGCGCGGCGGATCGAGCGGCAGTCCGCGATCGGGGACGAGCTGCGCGCGAAGCTCGTGAGCCGCGGCTGGCGCATCCGGAACGACACGCCCCTGCCCCTCGTCTGCTTCAGCCGGCCCGGCTGGGAGGGGCGCCCGGAACGCGTGGCCGCCGCCGCCGCCCGTGTCGTCGCGAGCGGCCGCGCGTGGATCTCCGCGATCCTGCGTCCCGACGGCGAGCGCTGGCTGCGCGCCTGCATCACGAGCTTCCGCACGACCAGCGCGGATCTCGACGTGCTCGTGGAGGAGCTGGACCGGGAAGGCAATTGACAGCCGGCGCGGCGCGCAAGAACGGGGTCAAGGAAAGGTCCGTGGTGCCGATAACTCAGGGGTCATGGGATTCCCTCGGCTCGGCCGCCGCAGCGGTTCGGCTCCCGCAACCTCCTCCGCGACGCGCGCTCCCGCCTCGCCCGGCGAGCGCCGCAGCCGCTGGCTCTCGACGCTGAACGGAGTGCTCCTCGTCGGGCTCTCGGTCACGGTGGCCGTGCTCGTGATCACGCGCCCGGAGGGGCCGGACGCCGCGATCCTCCCCGGCGAATCCCGCACCCTGCTCATTGGTCTCGTGGGGCTGGTCGTTCTGTTCGTGCTCTACACCGGGTGGCAGCAGGGTCAGCTGCGGGCGCGCGAAGCCGAGCTGCGGGAGGTGTCGGCCCACGGCGACGTCCTCCGCGAGCGGCTGGACGAGCTGGCCTCGCTGCTCGAAGTGACGAGCGCGCTTGCCGAGAACATGGACCTCAAGACGGTGCTGACCCTGGCCGCGAAGCGCGTCGTCCCCTGCCTCGACGCCGACCATGCGGCCGTGTACCTGTTCAATCCCCGGGTCGGCCGGCTGGAGGAGGTGGCGTCCTCCAGCACGCGGGTCGGCGCCACGGGACCGCCCACGGTCACGCCCGACGAGGGCGTGATCGGCTACGTGTACGCCAACCGCGACGCGTTCGCGCTCGAATCGGAGGAGATGCGCGCGCGGCTCGCCGCCGAGCTGGGCCTGACCGGCACGCCCCACGCGGCGCTGTGCGCGCCGATCCGGTTCCGGCGCGCGAACCTCGGCGTGTTCTGCGTGGCCCGGATCGAGCACCAGGAGCCGTTCGCGGCCGTGCATGTCCGTGCGCTCCAGGCGGTGGCCGAGCACTGCGGCGCGGCGATCGTGAAGGACTTCCACTACCAGAGGGCCGGGCGCCGGAAGCAGGGGTCCGCGGCCTGACCCCCGGGCTCCCCCGCCGCTTGTCTTCGCCCCGGTCTCCCCCTACAATCCAACTCGATCGCGAAACCCTTTAATGCCGCCCGGCGAGGTGGCCAAGGAGGTTCCCATGATCGAGCTCCATCGAGACCCAGCACCCCCCGGGGGCCGGGTCTTTTCGTTTCCGGAGAGCGCGGGATCACCGCCTCCCTCCTCGGGCGCGCCCGAGCGGCGCCACCTGCTCGGCCTCGAGGGCATGAGCCGGGACGAGATCCTCTCCCTGCTCGACGCGGCGGAGAGCTTCCGCGCACGCCTGCGCCAGGGCGGGCTGCCCTTCGACGACCTCCGCGGGGTGGCGGTCCTGCTCGCCTTCTTCGAGGACTCGACCCGCACGCGCGTCTCCTTCGAGCTGGCGGGACGGCACCTCGGCGCGACCGTGAGCACGCTCACCGCCGCGGGCTCGTCCGTGAGCAAGGGCGAGTCCCTGTTCGACACGGTGCAGAACATCGCGGCCATGGGCGTCGACCTCGTCGTGGTCCGCCATTCGGCCTCGGGCGCGCCGCACTTCCTCGCGCGCCAGCTCGGAGTCGGCATCATCAACGCGGGCGACGGGCGGCACGAGCATCCGACCCAGGGCCTGCTCGACCTGATGACGCTGCGCGACGCCTGGGGCGGCCGGTTCGAAGGCCGCCGGCTCGCGCTCGTCGGCGACGTGGCGCACTCGCGCGTGGCGCGCAGCGCGATCTTCGGCCTGAACGCGCTCGGCGCGCGGGTGACGGTGGCCGGGCCGGCGACGCTGCTGCCGGCGGGAGTGGAGCGGTTGGGCTGCGTGGTGGCGCCCACGGTCGAGGCGGCGCTCGACGGGGCGGACGCGGTGATGGCGCTCAGGCTCCAGCGCGAGCGCATGGAGAGCGGGCTGCTGCCCTCGCTGGGCGAGTTCTCGCGCGTCTGGGGGCTCACGCCCGAGCGCGTGCGGCTGCTGGCGCCGCATGCGGTCGTGCTCCATCCGGGGCCGATGAACCGCGGGGTCGAGGTCGTCCCGGAGGTCGCCGACGGCGAGCGCTCCGTGATCCTCGACCAGGTGGAGAACGGCGTCGCGCTACGCTGCGCGGTGCTCGCGCGCTGCGCCGCGGCGCTGCGCGAGGGCGGTCCGCTCGCGAGCCGCGAGCGCTGCGGGCGCGAGGCGGCGCCCCCCGGAGGAGGCGCGCGGTGAGGCCGATCACCCTGGTGCGCAACGCGCGCCACTGGGCGACCGGCGCGCGCGTCGATCTCGGCTTTCGCGAGGGCCGGATCGCCGACGACCCGGGCACGCGCGAAGCGGGCGCGGTCATCGACGCCGACGGCCTGCTGCTCGCGCCGGGGCTCGTGGACCTGCACGTGCACCTGCGCGAGCCGGGGCAGGCCGTGAAGGAGACGATCGCCACGGGCACGCGCGCGGCGGCGGCCGGCGGCTTCACCGCGGTCTGCTGCATGCCCAACACGACCCCGGTGCTCGACGAGGCGGTGCAGGTGGAATGGGTGCGCGCGCGGGCGTCGGCCGTGGGCTTCTGCCGCGTGCACCCGATCGGCGCCGTGACCGTGGGCCAGACGGGCGAGCAGCTCGCCCCGTTCGTCTCGCTCAAGGGCGCCGGCGCGGTCGCGCTCTCGGACGACGGCCACCCGATCGCGCGCGCCTCGATCATGCGCCGGGCGCTCGAGTACGCGCGCCACGCCGGGCTGCCGATCGTCGCCCACGAGGAGGAGCCCACGCTCGCCGAGGGCGGGCAGATGAACGAGGGCTTCACCGCGACGAGGCTCGGGCTGCGCGGCATGCCCGACGCGGCCGAGAGCGTGATGGCCCGGCGCGACGTCGAGCTCGCGGCGCTCACCGGCGGGCGCGTGCACCTCGCGCACCTCTCCTGCGCGGAATCGCTCGACGCGCTGCGCGACGCGAAGCGGCGCGGGCTGCGCGTGACCGGCGAGACCTGCCCGCACTACTGGACGCTCACCGACGAGGCGGTGGCGGGCTACGACACGCGCGCGAAGGTGAACCCGCCGCTGCGCTCGGCGCGCGACCGCGACGCGGTGATCGCGGCGATCGCGGACGGCACGATCGACTGCCTGGCCACGGACCACGCGCCGCACACGGCGGACGAGAAGCGGCGGCCCTTCGAGGAGGCTCCGAACGGGCTCGTCGGACTGGAGACCGCGCTCGCGCTCACGCTCACCTTCCTCGTCCGGCCCGGGCACCTGAGCCTCCGGCGCGCGCTCGAGCTGTGGACCGACGAGCCGCGCCGCGTCTTCGGGCTGCCGCCGGTTCGGCTCGAGCCCGGCGATCCGGCGGACCTGACGCTGATCGATCCCGAGGCGGAGTGGACGGTCGAGCCCGAGCGCTTCCACTCGAAGGGGCGCAACACGCCGTTCGCGGGCTGGACGCTCCGGGGCCGGGCCATGGCGACGATCTGCGCCGGGCGCCTGACGCACGTGGACCCCGCGGTGCGCGTCTCGCGCCTTCGGGGCGGCACGGTCGCCGCTGGCGCGTAGGCTCGGCTTGCCGGCGTCACCCACGCGGCCACGCGAGGTTCCCAAACGGAGCCTGAGGAGCGCGCGATCCGCCTTCGCGGTCGCGGCCGCTCACGGCACGGTCCGCATGAGCCGCGCTCGGGCCGCGCTTCGCGTGGTGCCCCCCGCCGCGTGCGTGCTACGCTCGCCGTGCATCCTGCGGGCAAACGCGTCACCCTGCCCGGAGCATCCGGCGGGCAGCGGACGCGGGCGCGGCATCGGGACGGGCGGCACGGCGCGGGGGACGGAATCGGAGAACGCGTGAGGACCTGGCTTCGGCACGGGGTGATGCTGGTCTGCCTGGCCGCGCTGACCGGCTCGTGCGTCTACTACAACACCTTCTATCTCGCCCGGAAGTACTACTTCAAGGGCACCGGCGGCCTCCCCTACACGGTGGAGAAGACCGACCCCACCCTGGCCTCGAACTTCCCCAAGTCCATCGATCTCTCGAAGAAGGTGCTGGCGAACTACCCGAAGTCGAAGCTCGTCGCCGACGCCTACCTGCTCTGGGCGCGTGCCCTCCTCGGCCGCGACGATCCGCGCCAGACCGTGAACATGCTCCAGGATTTCGACGTGCGTTTCCCGAACAGCAAGCTGAGATGGGAGGCGCTGTTCTACCTCGGCGTGGGCTACGGCCGCTCGCATCGCTACAGCGAAGCGGAGACCGCGTTCGAGCAGTTCCTCGCGCAGTCGCCGCGCCACGATCTCGCGCCGTACGCCTGGCTCGAGCGCTCGCGCGCGCTCACGGCGCTCGATCGCGATTCGGCGGCCGCGTACTGCGCGGGGCAGGTGCTCGAGCGTTTCCCGAAGAGCAAGCTGCGGCTGCAGGCGCTCACGGCGCACGCGGACGCCTCGCTGCAGGCCGGGGACTACGCGCGCGCGCGCACCGACTATCAGGAGCTGGGCACGACGGCCCGCAACGACGACGAGCGGCTCACGTTCCTGCTCGACGAGGCGGACTGCCTCGAGGCGGCGCGCGAGTTCAAGACCGAGATGGACATGCTCAAGGACGCGCTCGGGCACGAGCAGGCGCCGATCCCGGCCTCGGGCTCGTCCTCCTCGTACCAGCCGTCCCCGGGCGGCGATCGCTACGGTCGGATCCTGATGCGGATCGGGGGCGTGCACGCGCTGGACGGCCGCCTGCCCGAAGCGCTCGACGCCTATCGCGAGGTCATCCGCCTGTACCCCAAGAGCTCGCTCAGCGCCGAGGCGCAATACCGCATCGGCTACGCCTACGAGACGGCGGGGGACGACCTCGCGCACGCCCGCGCCGAGTACGCGCGCGTCAAGGACGAAGCGCCCACGTCGGCGTTCGCCACACAGGCGCAGAGCCGGATCACGAACCTCGATCGCATCCAGCAGTTCCGCACGGCCACGGGCGACACGATCCAGCGGCAGGCGGAGATCGGTCTCGGATTGGGCGAGATGTATCTCTTCCAGCTCAACAAGCCCGATCGCGCGCTCGAGGAGTACACGAAGCTGGCGACGCAGGTCGCGGGCTCGCCCTGGGCGGGCAAGGCGCTGAACGCGGAGGGCTGGGTCCTCAGCCGCAAGCTGGGGCGCAGGGCGTCGGCCGACTCGGTCTGGTGGATCGTGGTGCGAAAGTACGCGGCCACCGAGAGCCAGCTCGCCGCGCGCGACTATCTCGAGCAGGACGGCATCACCGTCCCAGACTCGCTGATCCAACTGCCCAAGGAGCCCGAGACCCCGCCGCCCGCGTTGACCGCGCAGCTCACGCAGGTCCCCGCGGGCACGACCCCGCTCGGGGCGGGGCCCGCGGCGGACACGCTGCTCGGCAGCCGGCCCGGCGGCCGGCTCCACACCCTGCTCGCACCGCCCCGGGTCACGTGGGATCCACGATACGCGGGGCTCTCGAGCGGGGCCCCCAGCGTGGCGGGCGAGAGTCCCGAAGCGGGCGGCCCGGGCGCGGCCGCGCCGAAGCCCGCCCCGCGCCCGCCGTCCCCGGCCCCGCCTCCGCGCCCCGGGTCCGCCTCGCCCGATTCCGCGCTGCGCTCCGGCGCGGGCACGGGCGGGCCGCAGCCGCGGCTCGCCGCCCCGGACTCGGGCGCCGCATCCGGCCAGCGCCAGGCGCGGCCGGACAGCGCGCGACTCGCGCGGTGAGCCGCCCCGCGCCCGCCTGGCGGCAGTCGAAGAGCCGCGTGCTGGCCCAGGCGGACGCGGGAGCCGGCCACCACTGGCTCGATCTCGAGATCGAGCCGCCGTTCGAGCTGCCGCGGCCGGGCCAGTTCGTGCAGCTCCTGCTGCGTGGGCCGAGCCCCGTGCTGTTGCCTCGCCCCATGAGCGTGGCCAGCGCCGCGCGACGGGTCGGGACGCCCGGGCGCGGGTCCGGGGCCGTGCGGCTCGGATTCCTCTACGCTTCGGTGGGCGCGGGCACGCGCGCGCTCGCCGCGCTGCGTCCCGGCGCCGAAGTCGAGGTGCTCGGGCCGCTCGGGCGCGGATTCCCGACGACGATCCCCGGCCGGCCCGTGCTCGTGGCCGGAGGTCGCGGCATCGCGCCGCTGCTGTTCGCGGCCGACGAGCTGGCGCGCGATCCGGCGCGAGCGGAGCGCGAGGACGCGGGGCGGCGGCCGGTGTTCGTGTTCGGCGCGCGCACGCGCGCGGCGCTCGTGGGTCTCGCCGAGGCGCGGCGGCGGGTGGCCGCGATCGGCGGGCGGCTGCACCTCTGCACCGATGACGGCAGCGCGGGAACGCGGGGGCACGCCGCGGCCCTGCTGGCGCGCGTCGCGCGTGAGCTGGACGGGGCGATCGCGGTGCTGGCCTGCGGGCCGCACGCGATGCTCAAGGCCGTGGCCCGCTGGGCCGCGAGCCGGAACGTGCCGGCCTGGGTTGCGATGGAATCGGTGATGGCCTGCGGCACGGGCGTGTGCCGCGGTTGCCCTCTGCCGCGCAGCGCCGAGGCGCGCGCCGCGTTCGATCCCGCGCTCGTGCCCGCGCTGCACGGGAACCGGGAATGGGCGATGTGCTGCACCGAAGGTCCGGTGTTCGCCGCGGGCGACCTGGACTGGGAGCGGATCGAGTGAGCCCCGCGCGCCGCGAAGGGCGCGCCGCGCGCGCGCCGCGCGATGCGGGCGGTCGCGCCCGCGCCGTGGACCTCACCGTGCGCATCGGGCCGCTCGTCCTGCGGAATCCCGTGCTCACCGCCTCGGGCACCTTCGGCTACGGCGACGAGTACGCGCACGTCGTGGACGTGGCGCGGCTCGGCGCGATCGTGACGAAGACGGTCACGCTCGAGCCCCGTGCGGGGAATCCGCCGGCGCGCATCGCCGAGACCGCGGGCGGGATGCTGAACTCGATCGGCCTCGAGAACGTCGGGCTCGAGCGCTTCCGGCGCGAGAAGCTGCCGCTCCTGCGCTCCCTCGGCGCGACCGTGATCGCGTCGATCGGCGGCGAGACGCCCGGGGAGCTGGAACGGCTGGTGCGCGCGCTGGCGCCGGAGGAGGGCGTGTCCGGCTTCGAGATCAACTTCTCCTGTCCCAACGTGTCCCGCGGCGGCGCGCGCTACTGGGCGGTGCCGGCCCGGCTCGCGCGCACGCTGGCGCGCCTGCGGCCGGTCACGCGCAAGGCGCTGATCGCGAAGCTCTCGCCCGACGTGACCTCGGTCGGCGCGCTGGCCATCGCCTGTGAGCGGGGCGGAGCGGACGCGATCACGGCCGTGAACACCTTCGTCGGCATGGCGGTCGACCTGAAGGCGATGCGCTCGCGGCTCGGCCGGTGGACCGGGGGGCTCTCCGGCCCCGCGATCAAGCCGCTCGCGCTCGCGCGCTGCCACGAGGCCGCGCGCGCGGTCCACATCCCGGTGCTGGGCTCGGGGGGCATCATGGACGCGCACGACGCGCTCGAGTACATGGCCGTGGGGGCGAGCGCGGTCGAGGTGGGCACGGCCACGTTCCTGCGGCCCGATGCGGCGCTGCGCGTTCTCGAAGGCATCCGCGAGTTCCTGGTCGCGCGCGGCATCCGGAGCCTCTCCGGGTGGCGCGGCGTGCTCTGCGAGACGCCGGCCGCCGCGCGGTCGTCCCGATCGAACGCGGGGAGACGCGCATGAGCGAGATCGCGATCGCCTTCGACGTCGGCACGCTCGACGAGGCGCTCGCCCTCGACGAGCGGCTGGGCTCCGGCCCCGAGGTCGTGAAGATCGGGCTCCAGCTCTTCACCGCCGCGGGGCCCGGCGCGGTGCGCGCGTTGCGTGATCGCGGCCGGCGGATCTTCCTCGATCTCAAGCTCCACGACATCCCGAACACCGTGCGGGGCGCGGCGTCGGCCGCGGCGGCGCTGGGCGCGGAGCTGCTGACCGTGCACGCCACGGGCGGCGAGGCGATGGTGCGCGCCGCGGTCGCGGGAGCGGGCCCGGGCCTGCGCGTGATCGCGGTCAGCGTGTTGACGAGCCTCGATCCGCGCGCGATGCCGCCCGGCTTCGCGCGGCCGTTCGAGCTCGAGGCGGAGCAGTCGGCCTTGCTCGAGCTCGCCGAGCGCGCGGGCGCGGCGGGGATCGTCTGCTCGGCGGCGGACCTGCCCGGCCTGCTGCGCCGACGGCAGGGCCGCGCGTTCTTCGCGGTCACCCCCGGCATCCGGCCCGCGGGAGGGGAGAGCCACGACCAGAGGAGGGTCGCCACCATCGCCGAGGCCGTGCGGCTCGGCGCGGGCATGATCGTGCTCGGCCGGGCGATCACCGGCGCGGCCGATCCGCGCGCCGCGCTCGAGGCCGCCCGGCGCGAGCGGGACGAGGCCCTCCGGCGCTCGCGGGGCCTTGACATCCCCGGAGGCCGGGGGTAGCGGTCACGGGAATGAAGACGGGCCCGTGGCGTAGTTCCGAGTTGGATCCGGGCCAGGAGGCGGACCTCGTTCGGGCGGCCCAGGGTGGGGATCAGGCCGCCTTCGCCGAGATCGTTCGCCATTTCCAGCGCGCGGTCTACCGTGTCGCGTACGCGCTCACCCGGAACGCGGCCGACGCGGATGACGTCGCTCAGGAGACCTTCGTGCGGGCGTACCAGGCTCTGGGGCGTTTTCGCCCGGGCGAGCCGCTGCGGCCCTGGCTCTCGCGGATCGCGGTGAACCAGGCGTACTCGCTCCACCGGAGGCGGAAGCGCCGGCCCGAGACCTCGATCGAGCCGCTCGTGGAATCCGGCCGCCAGTGGGCCGGGCCGGACGACCCGGTCGAGCGCACGGCCGAGACCGAGCGGCACGAGAGGCTGGCCGAGGCGTTCGGCCGGCTCTCGCCCGAACATCAGGCCGTGCTCACGTTGCGGGTGGTGGAGGATCTTTCGTACGAGGAGATCGCGAACGCGCTGGGCGTGCCCGCGGGAACGGTGATGTCGCGCCTGTCCCGCGCCCGCGCCGAGCTCCGGGCGCTGGTCCGCGCCCGCGGTGGAGAAGAGTCATGAAGCACCTCACGAACGACGAGCTGGGCGCGCTGCTCGATGGCGCGCTCGAAGGCGGGGCGCGCCGCGATGCCGAGCGTCACCTGGAATCGTGCGCCGATTGCCGCGATGCGCTGGCCCGACTCGGCGCGCTGGACGAGAGTCTGCGCGCGGCGCTCGAGCACGATCCGGGCGAGGAGTACTTCGGTACGTTCGCCGCCCGCGTGGGCGGCCGCATCCGCGCCGCGGGACTCCAGGGTGTGCAGGCCCGCGGCGAAGGCGGAGGCCTCGCCGAGTGGTTCCGATCGCCGCGCAAGCTGGCATGGGTGGGAACGGTCGCCGCGGTCGTGGCCGGCGCGGGCATCGTGATGATGGTGAGCCGCGAGCAGCGCATGCCCGCGATCCCGACCCGCGACCTGGGCTCGCGCGCGGCGCAGGAGAGTCCGGCGGATCGGGCGTTGCCCGCGCCGCCGCTGGCACAGGCGCCCTCCGGATCGCGCGCTCGCGCGCTTCCTCTGGCCGCGGCGCCCGCGCCGGAGTCGAAGGCGGAGGTCGGGGCGTCCGCCCCGCAAGCGAGAGCAGAGGCCTCGCCGCCCCTCGCGGGATCGGCCGTCCCGGGCGCGCGTGCCTATCAGGTGCGCCGCAACGAGGCGGGCGACGAGGTGCCGGTCGTGCCTCCGGGATTCGTCTATCGCCCGCCGCGACCCGCGATCGCTCCCGCTCCGCCCGGAAAGCCCGTGTACGCGCCCAAGCAGCAGTACGCGCTGCCGGCCACCCCCGCGCCCGAGGGCGGACCGCTTCGGGGCGGAGTGAGACCGGTCACGGCGGACGAAGAGTCGGCGGCTCGGGCCGAGGCAGCCGCGCCCTCGAGCGCCGAAGCCATCACCCCGTACAACTATGTCGGTGGCGCACCGACTCGGAAGGCGATGCGCTCGACATCCCAGCGCGTGCCGGGACCCGGTCGTGTCTGCGGCGAGGTGGTCGACGACGCGGGACGCCCCGTGTCCGGCGCGCAGGTCGCCGATCGCGGGAGCGGTGTCAGCGTCAGCACCGCGGCGGACGGTTCGTTCTGCCTCGACACCCGGGGGGCCGCCCCCGAGATCGCGGTCATGGCGGTGGGGTTCGAGCCGCTCTGGCGGACCGTGCAGTCCGGCCAGACCGTGAGGATCACGCTGCGGGCCGTCTCGGTGCTGGGCGGCCAGTCCCAGGCGGCTCGCGCGTTCGTTCGCGAGGCCAGGCTTGCGATCGGCTCGTCGCCCGCGCCCGGCAGCGCCGTGCCCCTCGCGCGTGCGTTCGCTCGCGGCGACACGTATCTCCGCATCCGCGGCACGAACGCCGTGCGGCTGACCACGCTGGCCGAGCAGATCGGGACGGCCGGAGCCTGGGACTCGGCGGCCGCGGAGTGGACGCGGATCACCGACGGCGTGGTCGGCGGAGCGCTCGAGCTCCCCGTGAGCTTCCAGATCGCGCGGGCCCGCTACGCCGCCTGGCGCGCCGATCGCACGGCGGAGCGCGCGGACCGGGCGCGCGCGGCGCTGGCGGAGTTCCTCGCGCGGGCGCCCGCCGGCGCCGAGCGCGATTCGGCGCTGAGCTGGAGGAGAGCGGCGGTGCCCTAGTCAGCGCGCGAAGGAACGAGGCCCGGCGTGCGTCTCCGCGGGGCCTCGTTCGTCTCGGGCGGCGAGCCGTTCGCGCGTCAGACCCGCGGCCGCTCGGCGCAGCGGATCTCGCCCGGCGAGGTGTCGGCGAGCGGCGGCTCGTGCGGCCCGCAGGCCGACTGGATCGCCTCGAACAGCTCGTCTCCGTCCACCGGGCGGGCGGCGAAGTAGATCGGGCGCATGGTCTGGATGAGCCGGCGCACCTCGAGCGAGGAATCGACCGCGACCACGATCAAGGGCAGCAACGGCTCGAGGTGCCGGAGCAGCCGCAGGGCGGCCAGATCCTCGGAACGATCCGGGTGGAAGGCGAAGAGCACGGCGTGGTGCCGGCCCGACGCGAGCGCGTCGGCCAGGCATTCGGCCGTGGTCACCGGGCTGACTTCGCAGCCGCGGGCGGCGAGCGTTGGGGCGAGAGGCGGCTCTCCGTTGGCGGCCGCCTCGAAGACGATCACGCGAGGCACCATGTCATCGGGGTGGATAGCAATCCAGGTGCCTGAACGAGAGCTGGACGAGCCCGGTTCCGCGCGCGCCCGTGGCTCGTTGCCCGACACCGATCCACGCGGATGATCCCGTCCTGATCCGTGGCGCCTCGGAGAGCGGGAGGGCTGTCGTGTCAGGACGCCGCCGACAAATGACATGCCGCCCGGAAGAGCCTGAGGCTGGTCTCTGGCCGGATCGGCCGCTCCGGTGCGCCCTACTGGGAGGTCTGGATCTCCCCGATCTCCTGCAGCTTCCGGTACAGCGTGCGCTCGCTGATGCCGAGGATGTGCGCCGCCTTCTGGCGGTGCCCCTTGCACTCGTGGAGCACGCGCCGGATGTAGCTCTTCTCCGCCTCCTCGAGCGTCAGCAGCCCGGTCGCCTCGTCCTCGCCGCCGAACGACGGACCCATGCGGATCGCCATCGGCAGGTGCTCGCGCTCGATCACGTCGCTGTCGCAGAGGATGAGGGCGTGCTCGATCACGTTCTTCAGCTCGCGCACGTTCCCCGGCCAGGGATAGCGCTGCAGCGCCTCGAGCGCCTCGGCCGAGACGCGCGCCTCGCGCTTCGAGGCCAGCGAGGAGTGGTGGATGAAGTGCTCGACCAGCATGGGGATGTCGCCGCGCCGCTCGCGCAACGGCGGGATCGTGATCGAGAACACGTTGAGCCGGTAGTAGAGGTCCTCGCGGAACTGGCCGTCCTTCATCATCGCCTCGAGCGAGCGGTTGGTCGCCGCGATCACCCGCACGTCGACGCGGATGTCCACGGTGCCGCCGAGCCGGCGGAAGGTGCCGGTCTCGAG
>DATKKO010000216.1:0-2484 GCA_035542955.1 Terriglobales bacterium | reverse complement strand
GCGACCGTGTCGAGGTCCATGGTGGTGCGCCCGCCCACGTAGCTGCGACGGGCCGTGACCGGAGCGGGCTGGAGACTGCCGTGCGACTCGCAGAACGAGCAGCGCAGGTTGCAGTGATGGGTCACCTCGAGACTCACCGTCTGTGGACCCAGCAGCGGCCTGCCCGCGAGCACCCCGAGCAGGCGCCGGGCGCGCCGGACCCGGGTGTGCACGGCGAAGCGCTTCATGTCCGTGGTCCCCCGTGGGTGGTCGCGGCTCGGCGACAGAGCAATTGATCTTAGGGAAGGTCGCCCGCGCCCGGCAAGGCGCGAGGCGCGGGACGAGGCTCCCTCGCCGATGAGCTCGATCGCTCAGCGGCCGAGCCCGCGCGCGAGAGCCTGATAGCCGCGCAGCGCGCCCAGCAGTTGCTCCTCCGCGACGGACTCGTCCATGGCGTGCGCGGCGCCGATCTCGCCGGCTCCGTAGATCAGCGTGGGCAGGCCGCGCTCGCCCGCGGTCGCCGTGCCGTTCGTGCAGTACGGGGCGTAGAAGGTCTCCCGGGGCAGGTCCGCGTCCGCCAGCGCGCGCGCGGCCCGGCGCGCGATCTCCGCCTCGGGCCCGACCGCCCAGCCGGGATGGAACGCGGGCACGCGGAACGAGCGCCCCGTGTAGCACTCGAGCGTGCCCTCGTTCAGGCGGGTGGAGAGGCCATCGAGCCCCGCGAGCGCGGCGCGCAGCTCGCCGAGCACGCCGTCCCGGCTCTCGCCCCGCACCAGCCGCCGGTCGAAGCGCGCGATCGCGCGGTAGGGGACCATGGAGCTGCCGGGGAAGGGCTCCGAGGAGATCTCGACCAGCTCGCTCGAGCCATGGCCGAGGAGCCCGTCCTCGGGCCGCCTCATGGCGCGCACGCGCGCGATCGCCTCGATCAGCCGGTAGACCGCGTTCACGCCGTTCTCGGGACGCGAGGTGTGCGCGGCTCTGCCCTCGGCCTCGAGCACGAGGCTCGCGCGCCCCCGGTGGCCGAGCCCGAGGCGCAGCCCGGTGGGCTCGCAGATCACGGCGGCGCTCGCCGGGCGCCGCTCGAGGATCGCGGAGAGCGCGAGGCCCTCGATCCTCTCCTCGCCCACGCTCGCCGACACGAGGATCGTGCCGGGAGTCTCCGCGCGCGGCAGCGCGCCGACGCCCAAGACCAGCGCGGCGAGCGAGCCCTTCACGTCGGTCGCGCCGCGGCCCCACACGCGGCCTTCCGCGCGCTCGCCCGAGAAGGGGGCGAAGCGCCAGCGCTCGGGCTCGGTCGCGGGCACCACGTCCATGTGGGCGTCGAAGAGCACGGTTGCGCCCGGCGCGGAGCCGCGCACGATACCCACGACGCTCCCCAGCTCGTCCCGCTCGATCCCGTCGTAGCCGAGCGCGCGCATCTCGCGCTCGACCGCGTCGGCCACGGCGCGCTCGTCGCCCGACGGGCTCTCCAGCCGCACCAGCTCGCGGCAGAAGTCGATGGTTCTCGCTTCCACATCCTCCGCCATCGCGGTCCTCCTCGGCCGGGATCATCGGGCACGCGGCGCCCGCGCGCCAGCGAGCGAGGCGCGCCGCGTTGCTCCCGCGCTCCGCCGCGACTAGCATGACGTCATGGCCGAGTCCCGCTTCCCGCCGCTCGTCGATCTCGAGGACCCCTCTCCGCGGCGCCCGGTCGCGACCCGCGACCCCGACGAGGAGCGCGCGTTCCTCGACCACGTCCGCTGCGGCGTCGTCGGCGCGGACGCCACGCTGCGCACCCCCGAAGGCGACAAGCCGCTCCTCTACTTCGACTACATCGCCACGGGCCGCTTCCACCGCGCGATCGAGGACGAGCTGGCCGCGCGCGTGCTCCCCTTCATGGCGAACACGCACACCGAGTCCTCGTTCACGGGCCGGCTCATGACGCGCTACTACGAGGGCGCGTTCCGGCGGATCGGGAGCTATCTCCACGCGAACGCGGACGACGTGCTGATCCCGGTGGGCTCGGGCTCGACCGGGGCGGTGAACCGGCTCATCCGCATCCTCGGCCTGCGGCTGCCGAGCCAGCTCGAGGACCGCTACCAGCTCTCGCGCCACATCCCGCGCGAGGAGCGGCCGGTCGTCTTCCGCAGCCACATGGAGCACCACAGCAACGACATCACCTGGCGCGAGACCATCGCCGAAACCGTGTACGTGAACTTCGACGCCCACGGGCGCGTGAGCCTCGAGCACTTGGACCTGCTGCTCACGACCTTCGCCGACCGGCCGCTCAAGATCGGCACCTTCTCCGCCGCCTCGAACGTCACCGGCATCCTCAACGACACCTCGGCCATCGCGCGGGTGCTCCACGCGCACGGGGCGCTCGCCTTCTTCGACTACGCGGCCTCGGGGCCGTACGTGGACATCGACCTGCACCCGCGGAAGGGGGCACCCGGCGACGCCGGGTCCGGCACCCCCGACGAGGCCGCCGCCAAGGACGCGGCCTTCTTCTCGGTGCACAAGTTCCTG
>DATKKO010000215.1:0-6850 GCA_035542955.1 Terriglobales bacterium | reverse complement strand
CAGCGTGATGAGCTGGCTGAAGTGGTTGTTCTGTCCGCTCTCGAAGGTCACCCACTCCGTCTTCTTTCCGAAGTAGCCGTCCTTGATGGAGACTTCGCCGTCCACGTACTCGGCCTTGTTGGGATGCCCGCCGATCGGGTTCGCCATCTCGGCCCTCATGCACACGCCCGCCTGGTAGCAGATGGCGATGGGGTCCACGATGATCTGCGACGTCACGTCGCCCTTGTAGAGCTTGGAGACGCCGGCGCTGAACTTGACCTGCTCCGTGTTCGCATCGACCTTGAAGATGATGCCCGAGCCGAAGGGACCCTGCTGCACCGATCCGAGGTCCACGGCGGCAGCGTCAGGGCACAGCGAGATGTTGGGGTCCACGTTCACGAACACGTGCGACGAGGCGCAATCCCTCGGATCCGCATTGGCGACGCCCGCGACGAGCAGGGCCAGGCAGACCATCAACACTGCGACAGCGATACGCTTCATACCTCTTACCTCCTGCTGATTGACTTCCCGATTCAGGTCGAACTGTGACGCGAGCCGACAGGCTTTCGGTACGTCCAAGGGTGCCCGTGGGGCCGGGCACGCACCTCCAGTCTCCGCGCTAGGGGCGCGGGGTTCCGACCTTCGCCGAGAACCTCACCGTAGCTCCATAGGTCCCTGCACGAATGGCCTGGTCGGTTTGGAACCGCATCGCAACGGGAATCTCCCCCGTCGCGACTGTGAACGGTTGAGGCGCATCCCCGGCCACGAACGGTCTCGGGTCCATCCCCACTGGCTGGCACTCGGGGCCGAGGAGCCTCCATGAACCAAGTCCGCTTCCTGCCGCGACGCACAACGACAGCCTCTCCACGTCGAAGCCGGTCGCCTGCACGGGACGCCCGGCCTGCTCGCCCGAGACCGTCAGCCACCAGCTCGAGTTGCTGGTGATCGAGAGCACGGCCTCCTCGCTCGCTCCATCCAGCAGCCCATCGGGGAGCACCACGTGGAAGTCCGGCAGGTCCTGGCGCACGATCTCGACCCAGGGCTCGACGTCGAACTGGATCGTGACAGGCACGAAGTCCGTGCTCGGCTCGCCGGAAGAGCCGAGTAGGCGGGTGAGGAGGGTGCCCTCGTAGGTACCGGGCGGGTCGCCCCGCTCGAGGTAGTCGCCGAGCGCGGTCGTGACCTCATTCCAATCGTGGGTCAGATCGCGCAACTCAGGCGAGCCGCTGCCCGTTGCCGCGATGAAGGGCACCCTGCCCCTGATCCACGCAGGAACTGTCGGGTGTCCTTCCGGTACGCGCTCGAGCGGCAGAGTCAGACCATCCGCAGTGCGGCGGAACGGCCCGCCCAGCCGAATCTCGAGCTGCCAGTCGACATCGGACCGCACGTGAAACGCGGTCTGCGCAGGGATCACCTTCGTGTCGAGCGGGTCCAGGGTGGAGAAGGACCCCAGATAGGCGAAGCCGGGCGTCCAGGTCAGCTCGGCCGCAACTGCGGACGGCCCGGGAGCCGCCGCCAGGAGAGCGAAAGCCGCTCCCAGCGCCCAAATGCGCGGCAGCAACGAGCACGAACCGCGAGAAGCCGCGCGACGGAACGGTGCCCGAGGGAGACGCGCGCAGAACTCCGGGTGACCGGCGTCACACGGCATGCGCTTGGGATGTGAGGGGAGGGGATCCGTCACTCCGCGACCTTTCCCGACATAGGTGCGCAGCGAGCTTTGTCCTGAGTCGCCTTGGTGGTGGCAAGTCCCGAACCAATCATGTGCTCGTCGAGGTGCCGCTGCGAAAGCTCCCGCGTTTTGCGGTCTTAGCGACGGCGAGCTCGCGGGCGCGCGAGGGTCCGAGAGCGCGCAGTCGTGAGGAGTGTCTTGTGGGCTTGATGCCGCGATCGCATCGTCCGCCGATGCCCACGACCACCGCGCCGCGGCGCATCGATGCCGGCGCGCACAACGTGCTGTGCCTCAACGCGCTTTGGCCGACGTCCAACACGGGAGCCGCGCCTGAATGCGATCCCCCGGCTCGGGCCCTGCGCATGCGCGCGCCGAAAGGTGGTAAAGGAAGCCGACACGAGAAGTGATCTCGACCGATCCTCGCGTGGGCCGAGGAACGTAGGTCGCGCGAAGCGGCGCCCGACCGCCCAGGTCGACGGGCGGGGACGAGCCCATCGCCGCTCCATGCTCGCCGCACGCCGGGGATCCTCGCGAACGACCTGCCCTCGGCCGCAGGCCCGCTGCCTTGAGGAGTGGCGGAGCCCCTGCTAGTTTCGACCTTGATCGCGCCGATCGCGGCGCGAAACCTGAACCGCCGTGGACCGCCGGGGGCACTCCTCCGGCGGGTTTTTGGCTTGCCTGCAAACGCGGGCGCCGAGACCGCCGCGCGCATCGGGAGGAGGGTCGTGGCCAGTCCGGACGTGCTCGGAGCCCGGCCGCAGGCGGAGGTCTATCTCCGCGACGAGCTGGCGGAGCGCATCGCTTCCCGTGCGGCCCGGATTCCGGAGGCGGCGGAGCTCCTCGAGCACGTGAAGGCGCGGCGCGGCATCGCGCCCGACAGCGCCGCCGTTCCCGCGGGGGAGCGCGTCGGGCTGCGCGGCCTCACCGGTTCGGCCCGCGGCTATCTGGCCTCCTGGCTCCAGCGCGCGAGCGGAAGGCCGATGCTCTACGTCACCTGCCACGGCGAGGGGTTCGAGCAGGCGCGCGACGACGTCGAGTACTTCCGCGGTCCCGGCGCGACGCTGGCCTTCCCCGAGCCCGACACCCTGCCCTACGACGCCTCCTCGCCGCATCCGGGCATCACGGCCCAGCGGCTCGAGACGCTTGGCCGCCTCGCGCGCGCGCGGCTTTCGGGCGAGGCCGCCCCGGGCATCGTGCTCGCGACCGTGCGCGGTCTCCTGCAGAAGGTGCCCCGGCCCGCGCGGCTCTCGCGCGCGGTGCTCGAGCTGCGGGTGGGCCACGACTACGATCCGACGCAGCTGATGGAGCGCCTCGTGTTCCTGGGATACGAGCGGCTCCCCGAGGTCGAGGCGGTTGGACAGTTCGCGCGCCGCGGCGGCATCCTCGACATCTATCCCGCGGGGATGGCCGATCCGCTGCGGCTCGAGTTCGACGGCGACACCGTGGCCTCGATGCGGCGCTTCGACGCCGCGACCCAGCGCTCGCTCGAGCAGCTCCCGGCCGCCTTCGTGCTCCCGCGCTTCGAGGTCGTGATCGAGCCCGAGGAGGCCGAGGCGGTGGGCGAGCGGCTGCGCGCGGCGCGCGCGGAGCCGGCGAGCGGGGCACCCGCCCGGGCACCCGCCGAAGGCGGGTCGGGGTCCGGCGCCGGCCCCGGACGCGCGCGGGGAGCCCCCGCGGTTCCCATGGGCACCCCGCTCTTCTATGAGGGCGTGGAGCGCTTCGCCGCCCACTACGACCCCGACCTGGGCACGCTCTTCGACTATCTGCCCGAGGACACGATCGTCCTGCTCGACGATCCGGGCGCGCTGCGCGCCCGGGCGGAGGAGCTGGACGAGATCGTCCGTCGCGGCTTCGAGGAGGCGCGCGGACCGTATCCCTCGATCTCGCCGCCGGAGGCGCTCTTCCTCCCGGGCGGCGACTTCGACCGGCTCGTCTCGGCGCGGCCGGGCGTGGACTGGCTCGGGCCGATCGTCGAGGCGGGGGACGCGCGGCGCTACGCGCGCACGCTGATCGTCGAGTGCCGGCCGGCCGAGCCCATGCAGCGCTCGATCGAGCGGCTGCGGGCGCATCTCGCCGAGCTGGCCGCGAACGGCATCGAGCCCGTCATCCTGTGCGACAACCCGGGCCAGCGCGACCGGCTCGCCGAGCTGGTGGGCGAGGCGGGGGCGGCGCTGGGCGTGGGCCTGGTCTCGGCGGGCTTCACGCTGCCCGCCGCGGCCCTCGCGATCCTCACCGATCACGAGATCTTCGCGCGCTATCGGCGCCGGCGGCGCCGCCTGAAGAAGACCGGCGGTCTGTCGATGGCCGAGCTGTCCTCGCTCAAGGCGGGGGATTTCGTGGTGCACGAGGACCACGGGATCGGCGTCTACCGGGGCCTGCAGCGCCTCACGCTGAACGGGCAGGAGACCGACTGCGTCGAGATCGCCTACGCCGAGCGCGACCGGCTCTTCGTCCCCGTCCAGCAGCTCGCGTTGGTGTCGCGCTACGCCGCGGGCGAGGGCGCTCGGCCTACGCTGCACCGGCTCGGCTCGGGCGTGTGGCAGAAGACCAAGGCGCGGGCGAAGCGCGCGATCCAGGACATGGCCGAGGGCCTGCTCCGCGCCTACGCCGCGCGCAAGGCGCTCGCCGGGCACGCGTTCAAGCCCGACACCGTGTGGCAGCGCGGGCTCGAGGCTTCGTTCCCGTACGAGGAGACTCCGGACCAGATCCGCGCCATCGAGGAGGTCAAGCGGGACATGGAGTCCGGGAAGCCCATGGACCGCCTGATCTGCGGCGACGTGGGCTACGGCAAGACCGAGGTCGCGGTGCGCGCCGCCTTCAAGGCGGTGCAGGAGGCGAAGCAGGTCGCCCTGCTCGTGCCGACGACGATCCTCGCGCAGCAGCACCTGCTCGTGTTCCGCGAGCGCCTCGCCGACTTCCCGGTGCGGGTCGAGGTGCTGTCGCGGTTCCGCACGCCGAAGCAGCAGCGCGAGGTCGTGGCCGGCCTCGCCCAGGGCAGGGTCGACATCGTGATCGGCACGCACCGGCTGCTGTCGAAGGACGTGCGCTTCCGCGACCTCGGCCTCGTGGTGATCGACGAGGAACACCGCTTCGGCGTCGCGCAGAAGGAGAAGATCCGCCAGCTCACGCGCACCGTGGACGTGCTGGCCATGACCGCGACCCCGATCCCGCGCACCCTCAACCTCTCGCTCGCCGGCGCCCGCGACATGTCGGTGATCGAGACCCCTCCGCGCGACCGGCTGCCGGTGCACACCGAGATCCTCGAGCTGGACGAGGACGTGATCACCGACGCGATCCTGCGCGAGGTCGACCGCGGCGGCCAGGTGTTCTTCGTGCACAACCGCGTCGAGACCATCCATCACGCGGCCCTGCGCCTGCAGAAGCTCGTGCCCCAGGTGCGGGTCGCCGTCGCGCACGGCCAGATGCACGAGCGCGAGCTCGAGCGCGTGATGCTCGAGTTCCTCGACCGGCGCTGGGACGTGCTCGTGTCGACCATGATCATCGAGTCGGGGATCGACATGCCGAGCGTGAACACGCTGATCGTGGACCGCTCCGACGCGCTCGGCCTCGCGCAGCTCTACCAACTCCGCGGCCGGGTCGGGCGCTCGGCCTACCGCGCCTACGCCTACCTGCTCGTGCCCTCGCGGCGCGTGCTCACGGAGGAGGCCGAGAAGCGGCTGCGCGTGATCGAGGAGTTCGACGAGCTGGGCGTCGGCTTCAAGATCGCGCTCAAGGACATGGAGATCCGCGGCGCGGGCAACCTGCTCGGGCCCGAGCAGCACGGCTTCATCCTCGGGCTCGGTTTCGATCTCTACGTGAAGCTGCTCGAGGAGGCGGTCGCGGAGCTGAAGGGCGCGGCGGCCGAGGTGCGGCCCGAGCCGCGTCTGCTCACGGACTGGAGCGCGTTCCTGCCCGACGACTACGTGCCCGACGAGCACGAGAAGCTGAACCTCTATCGGCGGCTCGCGGAGACGCGCACGGCGGACGAGCTGGACGACCTCACGCTCGAGATGCTCGACCGCTTCGGTCAGCTCCCGCCGCCCGCGGTGGCGCTGTTCGAGCTGCGGCGGCTGCGGCTGCTCGCGGCCGGGGGTACCCACGGCCCCGGGGGCCGTGGGTCCGATGTCGAGAGCCTGCGCGTGTTCCAAGACGTGACCGAGCTCGTGCTGCGGAGGAATCTCAAGCCGGCCGAGATCCGCACCGTGGTCGGGATGCTCGGCTTCCAGGTCGAGTTCTTCACCGGCCGCGAGTTCGGCCTGCGGGTGCGCGGCCAGGAGCTCGCGCTCCTGAACCGCACGCGTGACGTGCTGCAGGCGCTCGAGGAGAGCGCGAAGATCGCGGGGGCGAGCCGATGAACGCGGCCGCGAGCGCCGGCCTGTTGATGTACCGGATCGCCGACTCGGGCCCCGAGGTCCTGCTCGTTCATCCGGGCGGACCCTTCTGGGCCCGGAAGGACGCCGGCGCCTGGTCGATCCCCAAGGGCGAGCACGGCCCCGAGGAGGATCCGCTCGCGGCGGCGCGACGCGAGTTCGAGGAGGAGACGGGCTGGAAGGCGGGCGACCCGGATCTGATCGCGCTCGGGGAGGCGAGGCAGAAGAGCGGAAAGCTCGTGCGCGCCTGGGCCTTCCGCGGTGATGTCGATCCTGGGACGCTCCGAAGCAACACGTTCGCTCTGGAATGGCCGCCGCGCTCGGGCCGTACGCGCGACTTCCCCGAGATCGACCGCGCCGCCTGGCTCTCACTGCCCGAGGCCCGGCGCCGGATCGTGCCCGGTCAGGCCGTGTTCCTCGAGAGATTGAGCGATCGACTCGGCGCGGGACGTCAACGAAGCGCGGCCGGCGCCTGACCGCGCCGGCCGCTCCCGAATCACCGCGATCAACCGCCGTGGTGCAGCGGGAAGGCGTACCCCAGCGCCACGATCGCGGCGCCGGTGCTGTTCTTGCCGTCCATGTCCGGGTGGAGCTGGATGTTCATCAGCCCGATCTCGCCGCGCACCTCGAGGCTTACCGCTCCGCGGCCGAGGGGCCGCGCCATTCCCACGCCCGCCTGCACGCCCCAGTTGAACGTGTGGAGCGAGCTCTTGTTGTCGGTGGTGGCGTCGAACGGCGCGACGATCGGTCCGCCCATCTGCGGCGGGATCGGCGTCCGGTTCTTGTCGAGATAGACCTCGGAGGTGCCGCTCGTCACGTTCTTGGCCGAGAG
>DATKKO010000214.1:0-7200 GCA_035542955.1 Terriglobales bacterium | reverse complement strand
ACGCGCGTGATGTACCGGCGCCGGCAGCCCTCGATGGGCTGGGACGAGTGCAGCACGAGTCTCACCGGCATGGGTGACGGCACGAGCCTGCAGCCCAGACCGCTCCCGACCACCCCGGCCAGCGTCGGCATCCTCTACCGTGCGTTCAGCGGAAGCTCGCCGCGATTCATGGAGCGCATTCGATCGAACGAGGATCTGCCGATCGCGGCCGTGTGGAACGATCCCATCGCGCCTTCGGCGCCACAGCTCCTGCTGGGGCCCAATCCCGTGCGCCCCGGACAGACGGTCCGCGCGCGGTGGATCCCCGCTCCGGCCGCGAGCCCGGGGGCGGCGATTCCCGGGTCGGGAACCCCGCCTGCGAGCGGCACGGCTGCCACCCCGGCGCTGCTCGAGGTGTTCGACATCGCCGGACGTCGGATCATAGCCACGCCGCTCGTTTCGGAAGGCGACTTGCTTCGGGCGACGATCGGCCCCACTGTGACCGCCTCATGGCCGACGGGCGTCTATCTCGTGCGCGTGCGCCCGCAGGCGCCGGGGGCCCGGGGATCGGGCGTCGTCCAGCGTCTCGTCGTGCTCCGCTGATCCGCGGGCCGGCCGCTCGCGCTCTCCGTCTCCCCGCCGCGCTGCTCGTCGTTGCGGGGCTCTCGCACGCGGCGACTCCGGAGGCGAACCGTCCCATCCTCCTCGCCGGCCTTCTGGCCGCCGACGGGAATCTCGCCCGCGATTGGCCATGGGCGGGGGTCTGGAGCTGGCCCGTGGGCGCAGGCGCGGATCGAGCCGGCCCTGTCTCGCCCAGCGGACCACCCTGGCAGGTGCTGCGCGGGTTCTCGGCTGGATCGGACAGCGCGGCGCCCCATCGCGGGGCGGACCTTGGCGACGGTCGCGCCGGAGATCCGGTCCGCGCCGCCGCGGCCGGGGTGGTCGTGGTGACGAGCGAAGGCGCGCGCGGGGAGGGCTTCGGCAGCCATGTCGTGCTCGCTCATCGGCTGAGCGAAGGTGGCATCTGCTGCAGCGTCTATTCCCATCTGAAGCCCGGCTCGACCCGGGTGCGCGCGGGTCAGCGCGTCTGGGCGGGCGATCCGTTGGGCCTGGTGGGGCGCAGTGGCCACGCCTCGACGGACCACCTGCATTTCGAGATCCGCATGGCGGACGAGCCGGACATGCGCTGGGAGAAGATGCGGGCCGTGGATCCGATGGAGTTCATCGGGCGCAGGCTCCAGGCTCCGCCCGACGACTCGACGTGGACGGCCCTGTATCTCGGCTGGGCGGAGCAGGCGGGCCTGCTCTCCGCGGCTGACCGCAGGCTCGACCACCGCACGTGGGAACGCATGCTGGCCCGTGCCGCGCGCCTGCCCGTGCTCGAGCTGCCCGGCGATCCGCGCTCCCTGCGCAGACTGCTGATCGAGGAAGGCGCGCTGCCCGACCGCGAGCACGCCGCGCTCGACCGCCTGGAGACCTGGAGCGAGATCGCCCGCGATCTCGCGTGCGTGCGAGCCCTGGGCGTGCGATTGCCGCCGATCCCGACCGACTCCGTAGCCCACCGCCGGACGTGTCTCGCCCGGCTCGGCTCCGAGCACCCCGCTCGCGGCCTGCGGGACGGGACGCCGGAGAAGCTGCCCACGATCGGCGACGCCTGTCTGCTGCTCGCCGATCTGGCAGCCGAGGGCGCAGGCCCGGAAGCACCCGCGCCGGGACGCTGAGCCCCGCGCCGTGGCACGGGATCCGCCGGGCGCGACGCTCCGCTCGCGAGCTACTCGCCGAGGTCGAGCACCGCTTGGCGCGGATAGCGCTCCTTGAGATCCTTCACGAGCTGGACGAAATCCGGCGTCTCGCCCTGCAGGGGCACCCTGTCGGTGTCGATCTCCAGCACCTCGCCCTCGGCGCGGGCCCGCCGCATCCAGTCGTCGTACGCGCGGTTCAGGCGGGCGATGTAGTCGATGGTGATGCTCTTCTCGCTGGTCCGGCCGCGCCGCGCGATCCGCGACATCAGCGTCTCCGGGCTCGCCTTCAGGTAGACGATGAGGTCCGGCTTGCGCAGGAACGAGACCAGCACGTGGAAGAGCGATGTGTAGTTCCGGTAGTCGACCTCGGTCATCGAGCCCTGCTCGTGGAGCGTGCGGGCGAAGATCTCGGCGTCCTCGTAGATGGTGCGGTCCTGGATGAACGGCAGCGCGCTCGAGCCGATCTGCACCTGGGCCTTGAACCTCTCGCTCAGGAAGTAGATCTGGAGGTGGAAGCTCCAGCGCGACATGTCCGTGTAGAAGTCGTCCAGGTACGGGTTCTGGATCACGGGCTCGTAGTACGCCATCCAGCCCAGCTCCGCGCTGAGCCGGGTGGTCAGCTCCGTCTTGCCCACCCCGATGTTGCCCGCGATCGCGAGGAAGTAGCCCTGGGTCACTCCCGCCCCTCCCGTACCGGACACCCGTCTCAGGTCTGACGTTTCGCGGACCGCTCCGGTCCCGACTCTCCCTGCGTTGCGACCGGCAGCGAGAGGGCCGAGTTCCTCCGAATCCCGGATCCGGCCGCGGGCATCGTAGGGATCGTCACGTTCGGGGGACTGGTTCGAAGACCATCGCGTGCGGCCCGCGATTCCGAGAACCAAGTCCCCCAAATCTCGTCGACCGCCTCGTCCGGCTCCGCTGGACGAGGCGGTTCGTCTTCACGGCGGCACGCGTGCTCGCATCCTGCATCAGTCGGACCGAAGCTGTCGAGCCGCGCGTCACGGTTTGCGCTCTTCCCCCTCCTCCTCCCCGTTCCCGGACTCGTCCTCGGCCTCCGGCACGCCCGGCCGGCGGAACCGCCCGGCCTCGATCCCGTGCTTGTGCAACAGATCGTGCAGCGTGGGACGGCTCACCTGGATCTCCCGCGCCGCCCGGGTGATGTTTCCGGCATTGCGGATCAGCGCTTCGACGAGCAGGCGCCGTTCCGCCTCGTCGCGGGCGTCCTGCAGGCTGCGCGGCGTCTCTTCGCGGGCCGGCTCGAGCTCGAGATCCGAGGGCCGCACGTACGCGTCCTGCGCGAGGATGACCGCGCGCTGCACCCGGTTCTCGAGCTCGCGCACGTTGCCCGGCCACGCGTGCGCCTGAATGGCGCGCAGCGCGGCCTGCGTGAAGCCCCGGATCCGGCGCTTGTGGTGCTTCGCGTAAAAGGCGAGGAAGTAATCGGCGAGCAGGCGCAGGTCATCGCCCCGCTCGCGCAGCGGCGGCACCTGGATGTTCACCACGCTGAGCCGGTAGAACAGGTCCTCGCGGAACCGGCCCTCCGCGATCGCGGTCTTGAGATCACGGTTCGTGGCCGCCACCACGCGCGCGTCGACGCGGCGCGGCTCGCGCCCACCCACGCGTTCGACCACCCTGTCCTGCAGGAAGCGGAGCAGCTTGACCTGGAGCTGGGTCGGCAGCTCGGCCACTTCGTCGAGGAAGATGGTCCCGCCCTCGGCCAGCTCGAACTTGCCCTCGCGCGTGCGGTAGGCGTCGGTGAACGCGCCGCGCTCGTGGCCGAACAACTCGCTCTCGAGGAGCTGCTCGGGGATCGCGCCGCAGTTGATGGGCACGAACGGTCCGTTGCGGCGGGATCCGGCGGCGTGGATGGCGTGCGCGACCAGCTCCTTGCCCGAGCCGTTCTCGCCCGTGATCAGCACGGTCGCGTCCGTGGCGGCCACCCGCTGCACGAGCGCGAACACCTTGCGCAGCGCCTCCGACTCGCCGACCAGACGGTGGTAGCGCTTCCGCCCGCCGGGCGGGCCCTCGGCGCGGGACAGCTCGATCGCGCGCACGTGGAGCGCGCGCCGCAGGATGCTCTTCAGCTCCTCGAGGCGGATCGGCTTCGCGTACCAGTCGACGGCCCCGCGCTGGATCGCCGTCAGAGCGTTCCCGGGGTCGTCGTTGCCGGTGACCATCACCACCTTGGTGCCCGGATGGTCGTCGACGATCTCGTCGAGCAGCTGCAGACCCTCGTCGGGGCTGCCGCCGCGGCGCAGCGTGAGATCGAGCGTCACGACGCTCGGACGCTCCTCCTGCAGCGCGCGCCGCGCCGCCTCGACCGAGGAGGCCGTCACCACGTCGTATTCGTCCTGGAGCCCCCACTTGAGCTGGCTCAGGATGGCCTCCTCGTCGTCGACGATCAGGACCTTCTCGCGCTTCATGGAATGATCTCCGCGGTCTCGCTCGGCAGGGCCGGCAGGCGGACCGAGAAGGTGGAACCGGCGCCGGGTCGGCTCTCCACCGTGATGGCGCCGCCGAGCATCTCCACGATGCCGCGGCACTGACTAAGCCCGATCCCCAGGCCCGCTGGTTTCGTGGTCGCGAACGGCCGGAAGAGCGAGTTCCGCACGAACTCCTCGCTCATCCCGGGCCCCGAGTCCCGCACGCGGAGGGTCAGGCCGCCGGACTCCTCGGGCTCGGCGATCAGCTCGATCACGCCGGGACCGCCCAGGGCCTCGCGCGCGTTCGTGAGCAGGTTCACGAGCACGCGCAGCACGAGGGCGCGATCGAGGGTCGCGCACGCCGGCCCGCGATGCACGAGCCGGAAGCTCACGCCCTCCCCCGCCGCCGCCGCGCCCGTGAGCCCCGCGGAGGCCGCCGCCTCGTCCAGCAGGCCGCGAATCTCGCAGGGCCGCGCGCTCAGCGGCATGGGACGCGTGGCGCCCGCGACATGTTGCGTGAGCGCCGTCAGTCCCGCCACCATGCCTTCGAGCGTCCGCACCGCGTCGCGCTGGAAATCGGGATTCGCCATGTGCTGACGGGCGTTCTGCACGAGCAGCGACAGCGCCGAGACATGGTTCTTGATGTCGTGCACCACGAAGCTCGAGAGCCGGTGCAACGATTCGAGCTGGCGGGCCTCGGCGAGCTGCTCCGCCTGGCGCGCGAACCACAGCGCCGCGCCGAGCTGGCGCGCCACGGCGCCGAGGAACTCGGCGTCCTCGAAGGAGTACTCCTCGTCGCGGGCCTTGCGGGAGAGCCACAGCAGGCCCACCACGTCGTCGCCCGCCTGGAGCGGCGCGCAGACCTCGGCTTCGATCGCCGCGAGCGCCGTCGCGCTCGCCGCCAGGCCCGAGGCCCGGTCCGCGTCCTGCCGGCTCTCGCGGAACAGCACCGGCCGCCTCGCGCGCTCGAGCTCGGCAACCAGCGGATCCCCCGGAGCGATGGTGGCCGGCATCGCCGACGGGCCGTGCACGAGGGCGAGCGGCGCCGCCGCGACCGGGCCGCTCCCGGCTCGGGGCTCGCGCAGGTAGATCGCCGCGCGCTTCGCGCCGAAGATGGCGCACACGAGCTGCTCGATCTGCGCGCAGACCTCGTTGAGCCGCGCCGTGGGCATGATCGACGCGCTCACCCGCTCCCATTCGTGCCGGTAGTCGTACCGGTGCGCGTAGAAGTAGCGCTCGACGAACCGCTGCACGCGGCGGTTCGCCTGCGGGCTCAGCAGGAGCCACGTTCCCCCGCCGGCAAGCAACACCAGCACGATCACGCTCACCGCGCGGCGCGCGGGCGGCGGAAGCGCCGGGACCACGGTCGAGAGGCCGACCACTGCGAGCACCACCCCGCCCGCCAGCAGCAGCGAGACCGACGAGTAGAAGACCACGGGTCGCGCGACGGGCACGCTCATGTCGGAGAGCCGGCGGCGCGCGAGCCCCAGCGCGGTGACCGTGCCCGCCACGAACAACGGCGGGGAGCTGGCGGCCAGCCACGCCATGCGCAGTCCGCCCTGCAGCAGCCCCGCGCAGACCACGAGCAGCTCGGTCAGCGTTCCGCCGAGGAAGGCGTAGAACAGGGGCCGCAGCCAGTGCTGGACCCGTGCCGGGGCGTTCCGCAGCAGGCGCTCGAGATTCATGAGCACCGCCACCATCACCACGACCAGATAGAGCAGGTACACCTTCCCCATCGGCCCGAGCACGATGAACGCGGCGCCACGCTCGCCCGTCACGCCGCGCACCACCCAGGGCGTGCCGGCCATCGCCCACATGGCCACGCATCCAGCGAGCGCCAGTGACAGGTACGCGCCCGCTTCGCGGATCTCCTTCCACGGATCGGTCCTGGTCAGCACCACGCTCAGGGAGAGCCAGAGCCAGCTCGCGAGCGCGGAGACCCCGGCGAGATAGGTGGCCCAGGCACGGCCCCCGAAAACCGAGTCGGAATGGAGCAGGCCGAGCGTGCCGGCCTGGAAGGCGGCCACGCTGAGGAACGCCGAGGAGAAGAGCAGGGTGACGAGCCAGTGCCCGCGGCGCAGCAGCGCGAACACGCCGATCGCCGCGGCGAGGAGCGCGCTCGCCGAGACGAAGCTCACCTGGAGCGGCGTGGTGTCGAGTCCCATGGCGGCCTCAGAGCGCTCCTTCGCGTGAGGGCCGGCGTTCCGATTCGCCCGCGGGCGCCTCGGTGCTTCCGCCGGCCGGCCCGGCATCGTCCAACGTCTCGCGCGCGTCCGAGGCGAGGCGTGCGGATCTCTCGTCGCTCGGAGCTCCGCCGTCCGTCTCCCGATACTCCGGCACGATCCGGTGCAGCTCCCGCCGGATCGCCTGCTCGTCGTCGCCGCGCGCGCAGGCCTCCAGCCGTGCCACGGCCTCGAGCAGATCGGCCTCGGATGGGGCCTCGAGATCCCAGGCGAGGATCCGCTGGTGACGGGTGATCCGCGTGGCCTCCCGACGCGAGTGCAGCTCCTCCTCCAGCTTCTCCCCCGGCCGCAGCCCCGTGTAGACGATCGCGACGTCCTCGCCCTCCCGAAGGCCCGCGAGCCGCACGAGCTGGCGAGCGAGGTCGGCGATGCGCACCGGCTCGCCCATCTCGAGCAGGAAGACCTCGCCGCCCCGTCCCATCGCGCCCGCCTGGAGAACCAGCCGCGCGGCCTCGGCGATCAGCATGAAGTAGCGGCGAACGTCGGGATGGGTCACGGTGAGGGGTCCGCCCCGCTGGATCTGGCGCTGGAAGAGCGGGATCACGGAGCCCTCGCTCCCCAGCACGTTCCCGAAGCGCACCGCGACGAAGCGGGTGCGGGAGCGCCCCGATCGGCTCTGCATCAGCATCTCGCCGATGCGCTTCGTGGCGCCCATCACGCTCGCGGGGTTCACCGCCTTGTCGGTGGAGACGAATACGAATCGGCCCACCTCGTGCCGCTCGGCCGCGTCGAGCAGGATCCGCGTGCCGACCACGTTGTTCAGCACCGCCTCGCGCGGATTCGACTCGAGCAGGGGCACGTGCTTGTGCGCGG
>DATKKO010000213.1:0-10617 GCA_035542955.1 Terriglobales bacterium | reverse complement strand
CGAGAGCTACTGGTCCTCGGAGTGGTTCGCGTTCTCGTACGCCAACATGCGGAACCTGACGGCGAACCTGCCCTACGCGGGTTCCATGGGGAACCACGAGACCTATCCCACGGGTCAGACGTCGCTGTTCCCGAAGTACTTCCCCTACCCGTTCGCCGGCGGGCGCTATTACTCGTTCGACTACGGCCCGACCCACGTCACCGTGCTCGACATGTACCCGTCGGGATCCACCGGGACGTTCGACACGCTGAGCGCCCAGGGCATCTGGTTCAAGAACGACCTCGCCACGACGACCAAGCCCTGGAAGTTCGTCGTCTTCCACGAGCCGGGCTGGTCGGCCTCGAACAGCTGCGGCACCGGCCATCCGAACAACACCTATGCGCAGCAGCAGATCGAGCCGATCTGCGAGCGCTACGGCGTCGCGGCCGTGTTCAACGGGCACAACCACTACTACGCGCGCTGTGTGGTGAACGGGATCCAGCACGTGACCACCGGCGGCGGCGGCGCGCCGCTCAACACCGGCTGCACGGGCCAGCCGAACGAGGTCGCCTACGTCAGCGCCTACGAGTACTGCAAGGTCGCGATCGACGGCGGCGTGATGCACATGGACGCGATCAACCGCACGGGCGGCACCGTGATCGACTCGTTCACGATCACGCGCGTGATCCCCGACCTGACGCCGCCCGCGGTGACGCTGACCTCGCCGGTCGGCGGCGAGGACTGGAAGGCAGGCTCCTCGCACGCGATCACCTGGACCGCCACGGACGCGGTGGGCGTGACGGCGGTCGACCTCGCGTACTCGATGGACAGCGGGGCGAGCTTCCCCGATCCGATCGCGACCGGCATCGCGAACTCGGGCACCTACCCGTGGACCGTGCCCAACACGCCGGGCGACCACGTGCGCGTGCGCGCCGTCGCGCACGACGCGGCGGGGAACCTCGGCGCCGATTCGAGCGCGAGCGATCTGCGGATCTCGACGTGGACCATCACCGCGGACGGCGGCCCGGGAGGCACGGTGGTGCCCAGCGGGACGGTGCCGGTGGTCGAGGGCGCGAGCCAGCGCTTCTCGATCGCGCCCGCGGCGGGCCACGCGGTGGAGACGCTCACGGTGGACGGCGGCCCGGTCGCGCCCGACACCACGTACACGTTCACGAACGTCACGGCCGACCACACGTTGAACGCCACCTTCGCCGACACGACCGCGCCCGTGGTGCACGTCACCTCGCCCGTGGGCGGCGAGCGCTGGGACATCGGCACCCTGCAGACGATCACCTGGACCGCGAGCGGCGCGACGGCGGTCGATTCGGTGAACGTGGACTTCTCGAGCGTGGGACCGTCCGGTCCCTGGCTGCCGGTCGCGCACGGGCTCGACAACACGGGCTCGGTGCCGTGGACCGTGCCCGGTCCGGCCTCCGACGACGCGATCGTGCGGGTGACCGCGTACGACCACGCGATGCACGTGGGCTGGGACACGAGCGACAGCCTGTTCCACATCATCGATCCGAACGCCGCGGTCGAAGGCGGTCCGGCGGTGCTCGCGCTGGCGAGACCCTCGCCCAATCCCGCGCCCGGGTCCACGGCTCTTCGCTTCTCCCTACCGGCCGCCGGACACGCGCGGCTCGAGATCCTCGACCTCGCGGGACGGCGCCTGTGGCGCTACGAGGCGAATCTGGGCTCGGGCGACCACACCGTGCGCTGGAGCGGCGCCAACGACTCGGGCGGCCGCGTCGGCGCGGGGCTCTACTTCGTGCGGCTCGTGACGCCGTGGGGCACGCGCACGCAGAGGCTCGCGCTGCTGCCCTGATCGCATCTCCGCCCCTCACAAAGCGGCGGCCATCTCCCTTCGGAGGTGGCCGCCGTCTCGCGCTGAATTGACATGGCGCCGGAGTGCGTCCGCGAGTATCGTGTTTCGCGACCGGGCGCTCTCGATTCGCGCAGCGGTCGCCTGCCGGACGCCGCGGTGACCGCGTCGAACGTGCGGCGTCGAACGAGGACTCCATGGCCGCCCTCCCGCGGCGCTCCCGGTTCGCTCCCTGGGCGCCTCGCCCCGTGCTCCTCGGCTGGTTCATCGCCATGCTGATCGCGTGCGTCGCGCTGATCGCATGCGCCGCGCCGGCGTTCGCGCAGGCGGTGGACACCACGCTCTGGATCACGGATCGCCCGGTTCGCGCGATCGCGCGCGCGGGCGACATCCTTTATATAGGCGGCGACTTCACCGTGGTGGGTCCCGCGACGGGAGCGGGCGCGGTGCTGGATGCCGCCGGAGACGGGCGAGCGCGATCTCCGTTCCCGCGGATCCTCGGCATGGTGAGCGCGGCCACACCCGACGGCGCGGGCGGCTGGTTCGTCGGCGGCGATTTCACGCGGGTCGGCCGCCTGCCGCGCAGGAATCTCGCGCACGTGCTCGCGGACGGCTCCGTCTCGGCATGGGATCCTTCCCCGAACAGGATCGTGTACGCAGTGGAATCGGCCGGATCGTCCGTCTACGTCGGCGGCGAGTTCGACTCGATCGGCGGGCAGGCCCGCGAGTACGTCGCGGCGGTCGACGGCGTGAGCGGCGAGGTCCTCCCCTGGAACCCGGGCGCGGACGGCGCCGTGTACGTCCTCGCGGCGGCCGGGACCACGATGTACGTGGGAGGCGGCTTCACTTCGTTCGGCGGCCTCGCGCGGCGTTACCTCGCCGCGATCGATGTCGCGAGCGGCGACGTGACCACGTCGTTTCCGGACGCGGACGATCGAGTACTCGCGCTCGCGATCGGCGGGAGCACGGTGTACGTCGGCGGCGCCTTCGCCCATCTCGGTGGACAACCGCGATCGTTCGCGGCTGCGGTCGACGCCGCCACGGGCGCGCTCACGGCGTGGAATCCCAGCCCGGACTACTGGATCAGCGCCCTCGCCGTGAGCGGATCCACGGTCTACGCCGGCGGCAGCTTCGAGTACATGGGCTCGCTCTACCTGCCCCATCTCGCCGCACTGGACGCGACGACCGGGGTCGCGGCCTCCTGGATTCCGGCGCCGCAGGGACCCGTGCGTGCTCTCGCGGTGAGCGGTCACACGCTGTTCGCGGGCGGGAGCTTCGACACGGTCGCGGACGAAGCGCGCCCGAACCTCGCCGCGTTCGACATCGGCACGGACGCGCTCACCGCCTGGAATCCCTGCGCCAACGCCAACGTGGAGGTGCTGGCCTCCTCGGGCGGCACGATCCTCGCGGGCGGCGAGTTCACGAGCGTCGGCGGCCTCATGCGCCGCTCGGTCGCCGCTCTGGACGTGGGGACCGGCGCGGCCACGGCCTGGGATCCGGAGTCGGATGGCCCCGTGTTCGCCCTGGCAGCCAGCGGCGGAACGATTTACGCGGGCGGCAGCTTCGACAGTATGGGCGGACGGAGGTGCCAGAATCTCGTCGCGCTCGACGCCGTGACCGGCGCGGCAACGAGCTGGAACCCGGGTGGCGGTGTCCCCGCATTCGAGGAGCCCGTGCGTGCTCTCGCGATCGGAAGCGGGACCGTGTACGCGGGTGGAGAATTCGGCAGCCCGCGATTTTTCCTCGCCGCGATCGACAGCGCCACGGGATCGCCGGACTACTTCGATCCGTTTGCGAACTCCCCGGTCGACGCGCTCCTCCTCCATGACGGCGTGCTCTACGTCGGCGGACAGTTCACTTCGATCGGCGGAGCGAACCGGAGCCGCATCGCCGCGCTCGACTTGAGGACGGGGAACGCGCTGAGCTGGAACCCGGGCGCGGACGGCACGGTCAAGGCGCTGGCCGCCGGCGACAGCACGATTTACGCGGGCGGCCTGTTCTCTACGATCGGGGGCGCGTCGCGCAGCCACATCGCCGCGCTCGGCAGGGACGGCGCGGCGCTGCCCTGGGATCCGGGCGCGAACTCGAGCGTGTACGCCCTCTGGGCCGACAGCAAAGCGGTCTACGCGGGCGGGAGCTTCACCGCGATCGGAGGAGAGCCGCACCAGCGGATCGCCGCGCTGGACGCGGCGAGCGGAAGCGTGCTGCCCTGGAATCCCGGCCTGTCCGGGGACGTGATCTTCGCGCTCACGGGCACCGACTCGCGGCTGATCGCGGGCGGGAGCTTCGCCACGATCGGAGGAGAGCCGCAGAGCTTCCTCGCTTCGATCGAAGGCGTCACGGGTGACACGCTGGTGCGCCTCTTCGAGGCCGAGGCCCACGCCGACGGCGTGCACCTGCGCTGGCGATTCGCGGCGTCTCCGGCGATCCGCTCCGCGTGGATGGAGCGGGCCGAGGCGGAGCATGGTCCGTGGACCCGGCTCGCCACCCTCGATCCCGCGACCCAGACGGTGGTCACCGAGGCGCTCGACGCCACCGTCGAACCGGGGCACGTCTACTGGTATCGCATCACCGTGGCGCTCGAGGGCACCACCCAGGCGTACGGTCCGATTCGCGTCGAGATCCTCCGGATGAGCGGGCTCACGCGGCTCTGGCCGAATCCCACGAACGGCGCGATCCACGTGGACTACGCGGTCGCGCAGACCGAGGATGCGCGGCTGCGCGTGCTCGACGTCGCGGGGCGCGAGGTCGCCGTGCTGGCGCGCGGGCTCATGGATCAGGGCCGGCACTCGGTGGTCTGGGACGGCAACAGCCCGGCCGGGACGCTCAAGCCGGGCGTGTACTTCCTGCACTGGGAATCGCCGGGGCGCTCGATGAGCCTGCGCTTCGTGCGCCTCCCGGCGCCGCGGTAGGCGCGGCGCTCCGACGGGGGTCGAACCCTCTGGGTCGCGCGCCCCCGATCGGGAGCGCGCCCCGCTCGAGCGCGATTCCTCCGTGGCGCGCCCGCCCGCTGGCACGGGCTTCGGCTCCGGCGCTATCTTCCCGGCTTCATCCTCCTCACCGCCGACCCCCGGGGATTCCATGACCGAGACGCCCAAGCATCCGTTCCTCTCGGGCCCGCGCATCGAGCCGCCCGCGATCACCGGGCGGGAGAGCGCGGCCCAGCTCATCGAACAGTCCTTCCTCGCCTACAACGCCGCCCGCCTGCGCGAGGGCGCGCGCCTGCTCGTCGAGCGCATGCTCGAGCCGGACGTGACGATCGGGCTCTCGGTCACGGGCGCGCTGACGCCGGCCGGCCTCGGCATGAGCGCGTTGATCCCGCTCGTGCGCGCCGGCTTCGTCGACTGGATCGTCTCGACCGGCGCGAATCTCTACCACGACACCCATTTCGGTCTCGGGCTGCCGCTCCATCGCGGCACCTTCCAGGCGGACGACGTGGCGCTGCACGAGCAGGGCGTGGTGCGGATCTACGACATCTTCTTCGACTACCACGTGCTGCTCGACACCGACGCCTTCTTCCGCGAGATCATCGGCGCGCCCGAGTTCCAGCGCCCCATGAGCACGGCCGAGTTCCACTTCCTCTGCGGCAAGTACGTGCGCGCGCGCGAGCAGGCGCTGGGCGCGACCGGCCGCTCGCTGCTCGCCGCGGCGTGGGAGTGCGGCGTGCCCGTCTACACCTCGTCGCCGGGCGACTCGTCGATCGGCATGAACGTGGCCGCGCGCGCGCTCGAGGGCAACGGCCTCACGCTGGACGTGAGCGCGGACGTGAACGAGACCGCGGCCATCGTGTGGAACGCCAAGCGCACGGGCGGGAAGAGCGCGGTGTGGATCCTCGGCGGCGGGAGCCCCAAGAACTTCCTGCTCCAGACCGAGCCGCAGCTCCAGGAGGTGCTCGGGATCAGCGAGAAGGGCCACGACTACTTCCTCGCCATCACGGACGCGCGGCCCGACACGGGCGGGCTCTCCGGCGCCACGCCCTCCGAGGCGGTGAGCTGGGGCAAGATCGACCCCGAGCGGCTCCCGGACACGGTGATCTGCTACACCGACTCGACCATCGGCCTGCCGCTGCTCACGGCCTACGCGCTCGCGAAGCACGCGCCGCGTCCGCTCCGGCGGCTCTACGATCGTCGCGGCGAGATCATGCGCGCCTTCCGCGACGCCTACTTCCGCGAGGGGCGCGGGGCGAAGACCGGAGCGAAGGAATGACCGCGCAGCCCGTCGCCGATCTCCACCTCGATACCGTGCTCGAGATCCAGGCCGGCGCCGACCTCGGCGCGGGGAACGCCGAAGGGCACGTGGACCTCGATCGCATGCGCGCGGGCGGCGCGGGCCTGCTGGCATTCGCGGCCTACGTGCCGTCCGTGCTCCCCGTGGGGCGCGCCTTCCCCGAGGCGATCGCGCTGCTCGATCACGTCGACCGCACCTGCGCCCGCTTCCCCACGCATCTCGCGAAGATCGGCGGCGCGGCCGATGCCGAGGCCGCGGTCGCGGCCGGGAAAACTGGGATCCTGCCCGCGGTCGAGAACGGGCACGCGATCGAGTCGGATCTCGGCAAGCTCGAAGCATTGCGCCGCCGCGGCGCGCGCTATCTCACGCTCACGCACGCGCGGCACCTGCCGTGGGCGGCCTCCTCGGGCGAGGAGGGCGCCGGCCCCGGCGGCCTGACCGCGTTCGGGCGCGAGGTGGTGCGCGCGATGGAGAGCCTGGGCATGATCGTGGACGTCTCGCACGTGCACGAGACCACGTTCTGGGACGTGACCCGGGTTGCGCGCAAGCCGTTCATCGCCTCGCACTCGTGCTGCAGCGCGCTCTGCCCGCTCCCCCGCAATCTGACCGACGACCAGATCCGCGCGATCGCCGCCTCGGGCGGCATGGTCGGGATCAGCTTCTCGCCCGGGTTCCTCGACCCGCGCTACTTCCCGCGCGTGGGTGCGAGCCTGACCGAGATGTTCCGCGAGCTGGAGGCGGTCGAGCGCACGTTCGCCGACGACCCCGCGCGCAAGCAGGCCGAGTGGCATCGGATGGGCCGCACCGTGCGTGAGCGCCTCGGCCCGGCCGAGGCGAACGCGTCCAGCATCGCGGCGCACGTGCGGCACGTCGTGGACCTCGTGGGCGACGACTCCGTCGGCTTCGGCTCGGACTTCGACGGCTTCCTCGACCTGCCGCGCGACGTGCCGGGCTGCGATGCGTATCCACGCATCCTCGACGCGCTGCGCGCCGCGGGCCTCGGCGAGGAGAGCGTGCGGAAGATCGCGTGGGGGAACTTCGTGCGGGTGCTGAAAGCCACGGGAGAATGAGCGCGGGCGGTTGGCGCCCGCGCGCCGCCTCCAGGTGAGCCCCTGCGCCCCGTGGTGTACAGTGCCCCGCCATGGGCGGCGATCTCGACTTCCCCGTCCCCAGCCTCCGCTTCGTCCCCTCGGAAGCGCTCGTGCTCCACGAGCGCTTCGACCCGCAGCGCACGCGCCCGCTGGTCGAGTGCTTCCGCCGCGAGGGCGTGCTGCGCAACCCGCCCGTGGTCGCCGAACTGACGCCCGGCACCGGCGACGAGCTGCGCTACGTGGTGCTCGACGGCGCGAACCGCGCCAGCGCCGGGCGCGAGGCGGGGCTGCCGCACATGGCCGTGCAGCTCGTGCGCTACGAGGAGCCGGACGTGCGCCTCACCACCTGGACGCACGCGCTCGCGGACTTCCCGCGGGCGGAGCTCGAGAGCGTGTGCGCGGCGGTCGCGCACATCGAGTGCCGCGCGGGCAACCTGATGCGCGCGCGCGCGCAGGTCGCGCGGCGCGAGGCGCTCGCCTATGTGGCGTACGCGGGTGGCGCGGTCTCCACCTTCCACGGCGGCGCGACGCTGCACGAGAAGAACGCGCTCTTGAACGCGCTGGTCGACGCCTACCGCGACCGGCACCGCTACTACCGCCTCACCACCCAGTCGATCGAGACCGCCCGCGCGCGGCACCGCGAGGTGACCGCGCTCGTCGTGTTCCCGCAGCTCGAGCCCGCCGAGGTGGTCGAGCTGGCGGCCGACGGCGACCCGCTGCCCGCGGGCATCACGCGCCACCTGATCCGCTGGCGCGCGCTGCGCGTCGACGTGCCGCTCGAGCGGCTGGCCGATCGAAGCGAGCCGATCGAGAAGAAGAACCTCTGGCTCTGGAGCTGGATCGAGCAGAAGCAGAAGCAGCGGCAGGTGCGCTTCTACGAGGAGTCCACGGTCCTCTTCGACGAGTGAGGTCATGCGCGCGATCGTCTTCGACCGCCATGGCGGCCCCGAAGTGCTCGAGCCCCGCGAGATGCCGGAGCCGGCGATCGCCCCGGACGAGGCGCTGATCGAGGTCCGCGCCTGCGGCATCAACCATCTCGACCTCTGGGTGCGGCGCGGCCTGCCCGGACTCGAGCCGGAGATGCCGCACATCCTCGGCAGCGACGTGGCGGGCGTGGTCGCGGCCGTGGGCGCCGCGGTGCGGCACGTGAAGCCCGGCGACCGCGTGCTCGTGCTGCCCACGCTCTCGTGCGGCACCTGTCCGGCGTGCCTCGCCGGCGACGACAACCTGTGCCGCTCGCACGACCTGCTCGGCCGCAGGCGCAACGGCGGCTACGCCGAGAAGGTGGCGGTGCCCGGCGTGAACTGCCTGCCCTATCCCGACGACCTCCCGTTCGAGCAGGCCGCCGCGGTGCCGCTCGTGTTCCTCACCGCGTGGCACATGCTCGTGACCCGCGCGCGGCTGCGGCCGGGCGAGGACGCGCTCGTGCTCGGCGCGAGCGGCGGCGTGGGCACCGCGGCGGTGCAGGTGGCGAAGCTCCTTGGCGCGCGCGTGATCGCGACCGCGGGCGGCGCGGAGCGCGCGCGCCGCGTGCGCGAGCTGGGCGCGGACGAGGTGATCGACCACGCGACCGAGGACGTCGCGGCCCGCGTGCGCGCGCTCACGGGGAAGAAGGGCGTCGAGGTCGCGGTCGAGCACGTGGGCGGTCCGATGTTCGAGGCCGCCTTCGGCGCGCTCGCGCGCAACGGGCGGCTCGTCACCTGCGGCGCCACCATCGGGAACCGGGCCACGATCGATCTCAACCTGCTCTTCGGCCGCCATCTCTCGCTGTTCGGCTCGTGGATGGGCCGGCGCGCGGAGCTGCTCGAGGTGCTCGCGTTCATGAAGGACGGCCGCTTGAAGCCGGTGGTCGACCTGGTGCTGCCGCTCGAGCGGGCGCGCCAGGCGCACGAGCGCCTCGAGGCGCGGCAGGTGTTCGGGAAGGTGGTGCTCGTGCCGTGAGAGCGCCTCTCCTGCTGTTCGAGCGGCGTCACGAGAGACTGCTGCCCTTCCGCAGGTTCCTCAGGCGCCTGTTCCGGAACGGCATGATCGCGCTCGTGATGGTGATCGTGTCGCTGGCGATCGGCATCGCCGGCTACCGCTGGCTCGGCGGCCTCGGCTGGATCGACGCGCTCTACAACGCCTCGATGATCCTCGGCGGCATGGGTCCGGTGGCCTCGCTCGAAGGCAAGGACGCGGCGAAGATCTTCGCCTCGCTCTACGCGCTCTTCAGCGGCGTCGCCCTCCTCACCAGCGTGGCCGTGCTGCTCGCGCCCATCTACCACCGCTTCATCCACCACTTCCATCTCGAGGTGGACGAGGGTCGGGGGAAGAGAGCGGACCGGTGATCTGAGGTCCGTCGTCCGTGTCACGCGGCCCGCTCCGGAAGCGATGGCGGACGGTTGGATCTCAACGCACGGGCCCGCCGCGTTTCGCGTTCGCCCGAGCCGCGCGGTGCTATCCTGCGCGGATGAGTGACGCCCCCGCGCGCACGGGGCTCGGCTGGTTCGACGCCGACGATCCCCCGGCGCTCCCCGACCTCCGCTCGTGCATCCACTGCGGCCTGTGCCTGACCGCGTGCCCCACCTATCGCACGCTCAAGCTCGAGCCCGACTCGCCGCGCGGACGTCTCCACCTGATGCGCGGGCTCGCCGAGGGCCGCATCGCCCCGAGCCATCCGCTACTCGCGCACCTCGACCTCTGTCTCGGCTGCCGCGCCTGCGAGTCCGTGTGCCCCGCGGGCGTGCCGTACGGGCGCCTGCTCGAGACGGCGCGCGGACAGCTCGAGCGGCGGATCCGCGCGCGAGGCGCGCGGGTGACCCGCCGGCGCTCGCTCTCGCGCCGGTTCGGCGACTGGGCGCTGGCGAGGATCGTTCCCGATCGCGCCGCGTTCCATCGCGCGGCGAGTCTCCTCCGGCTCGCGCAGAACCCGCTCGGCGAAGCGTTCGTGCGCTCGGCGCTCGCGAAGCGGCTCCTCCCCGAGTTCGCGCTCCGCGGCTGGGCCATGACGCCCCCGATCCTGCCGCGCCGCGAGCGGGCGCTCGAGCGGATTGCGGACGCGCTCCCCGCGGGCGCGCGCGTGGAGGCGCGGGCGGACGCGCTGGTCTTCCACCCCGCAGGGCCGGCGCGGGCGCACGCCGCGTTCTTCACCTCGTGCGCGATGGAGGTGCTGTTCCCGCGATTGAACCAGGAGGCGGTGCGGTTGCTGGTGCTCGCCGGCGCGCGGGTCACCGCACCGCGGCGGCAGGGCTGCTGCGGCGCGCTCCAGGCGCACGCGGGCATGCTCGGTCTCGCGAAGGACCTCGCGCGGGCGAACGTGCGCGACTTCGCCGGCGACTACGACCTCGTCGTGAACGACTCGCCGGGGTGCGGCGCGGCCCTGCGCGAGAGCGGACACCTGCTGCGCGAGGAGCCGTGCGCCGCCGAGGCGGAGCGCCTCGCCGGCCGCGCGCGCGACATCGCCGAGGCGCTCGTCGAGATCGGCCTGCCCGAGCCCGAGAGCGCCCTGCGCTCGTCGCG
>DATKKO010000212.1:0-11464 GCA_035542955.1 Terriglobales bacterium | reverse complement strand
TTCAGCACAAAGTGGTCGACCTCGGGGAAGCGCTCGTGCTCGGCGGTGAACAGCGGCCCGCCGGCCACGATGGTCTTGCCGGCGGCGCGGCAGCGCGCGATCAGCTCGTGCGCCGAGTCGCGCTGGGCGATCATCGCGCCGATCAGCACGAGGTCGGCCCACTCGAGGTCGGTCTGGCTCAGCCGGTGCACGTTCTCGTCCACGAGCCGCAGCTTCCAGCCGGGCGGGAGCATGGCGGCCACGGTGAGCAGCCCCAGCGGCGGAAGCGGCGCCTTGCACCGGACGAACTTCAACGCGTGCTTGAAGCTCCAGAAGGTGTCGGGGAAGCGCGGGTGCAGGAGGAGCGCGTTCATGGGTGCAGACTACGCTTGCGTGCGCCGCGATTCAAAGAAGGCAGAGGCCGATCGACTTGACAAACCGGTGACCCCCGCCGCTCGGCGGCGGACGGCGGTCGCGCGCCGAACGTTTTAGGGCTTCCCTCATCCGAAGTCACCGGCGCCCGGGGGGCTCCGGGCTGCGGCCGCAGGAGCCAGACATGAGCACGAGATCATCCGCGGAGCGCAGGTCGCGGCTCCGTCCATTCCTGGGCCTGCTCATGGCCGCGGTCGTCATGGGATCCGCTTCGGGGCCCGTGGCGTCCGCCACGCGAGGAGACATGAAATCTCATCGGACCGAGATCGCGACGCTGGCCGGCGGCTGCTTCTGGTGCATGGAGGCGGTGTTCGACCAGCTCCAGGGCGTCGAGCGCGTCGTCTCCGGCTACGCGGGCGGCACCGTGCCGAACCCGACCTACGAGCAGGTCTCGAGCGGGACCACCGGACACGCGGAGACCGTGCAGATCACATTCGACCCCGCCGTGCTGTCGTACCGCGACCTGCTCAAGATCTTCTTCGCCTTCCACGACCCCACCACGCCGAACCGCCAGGGGGCCGACGTGGGCACGCAGTACCGCTCGGTCGTCTTCTGGCACGATCCCGGGCAGCGCGCGACCGCGCAGCAGGTGATCGCCGAGCTGGAGAAGGAGCGCGTCTTCGACCGGCCCATCGTGACACAGGTCGTCCCGTACTCCGGCTTCTATCCCGCCGAGGGCTATCACCAGGACTACTACGACCGGAACCGCGAGCAGCCTTATTGCCAGCTCGTGATCTCGCCCAAGATCACGAAGCTGCGCAAGCTCTACGCGGCCCGGCTCAAGGCGGTCGCGAAGTAGGCGCGGGCGGCCGCGCGGGGCGGATGCGGTAGGATTCCGCCATGGCATTCTCGAGCGCCGGACGCGGCCCCGCCGCGCGCGTCGCGCTCACGCGCAAGGTGAGCCCCGCTCTTGCCCGCTGCGAGCTCACGCATCTGCCGCGCGAGCCGATCGACGTCGCGATCGCCGGGCGCCAGCACGAAGCCTACGAGCGGGCGCTCGCCGATCTCGGCTTCCGCGTCGAGAGCCTCCCCGCCGAGCCGGACCTGCCCGATTCCGTGTTCGTCGAGGACGCGGCCGTCGTGCTCGAGGAGCTGGCTGTCATCACCCGACCCGGAGCGCCGAGCCGGCGGGCGGAGATCGCATCGGTCGCCTCCGCGCTGGAGCCGTATCGCGCGATCGCGTGGATCGGGCCTCCCGGCACGCTGGACGGAGGCGACGTGCTCGTGGTCGGCCGCCGGGTCTGGGTCGGCCGCTCGGCGCGCACGAACGAGAACGGCGCGTTGCAGCTCCGCGCGCAGCTCGCGCCCTTCGGCTACGAGACCAGCGACGTTCCGGTGCGCGACTGCCTCCACCTCAAGTCGGCGGTCACCCGGGTGGGCGAGGAGCAGGTGCTCGTCAACCCGTCGTGGGTGGACGAGCGGATCTTCCACGGCCTCCGGATCGTCCACGTCGATCCCGCCGAGCCCTTCGCCGCGAACGCCCTGCTCGCCGGCGACGGCGTGATCGTGCCTGCGGCGCATCCCCGTACGCGCGCGAGGCTCGAAGCCGAGGGCGCCCACACCGTGGCGCTCGACGTCTCCGAGATCGCGAAGGCCGAAGGCGGCGTGACCTGTTGCTGCCTCCTGTTCGAGGGTTGGGTCGCGGCGGGCTCCCGGTCTGGATGAGCCCGACGAAGCAGGCCGGTCCGCATCCGTGATGAGTCCGCGGGGCGCACGGGCGCCCCGTCCGATGAGTCCACCCGGTCTGGGCGGGATGGCCCACGCCATGGCCCGGCTCCGCATCCCCGCACGTGCGGGCCCGGCTTCCCTGTGCGGAACCGCCCCGGATTCCTGCAGGGCCTGCGCAGAGTTTCGCGCCCGAAGTGCCCGCATCCGCTGGACGCGGCGGGGCATCGATTGATAACATCCTGTCAACGGATGGGGGGCCGCTCGCCTGTCGGCGAATGCCGTCGGGCGGGGTCCCCCTGCTTATATCCGGTCCGGGCGGGCACCACCGCGCGGAGCGCGGTGGTCCGGCATCGCCGCGCGAAGCGCGGTGGTCCGGCACGTCCCCGACCGCGGAGAGACAATGCCCCCGACACGCCCTCTGGGCGCGGCGCTCCTTGCCGCGATCTTCCTGCTCGCGTCCGCTTCGGTCACGGGCGCCGTGACCGCCAACGGTCGTCTGCAGATCATCCACCTCGACGTCGGGCAGGGCGACGGTGCCGTCATCATCACCCCGCTCGGTCAGGTGATCATGATCGACGACGGCGTGAACGGAAACCCCACGCCCGCGTGCGGCGTAAAGGTGCCGCAGCAGCTCCAGGCCCTGGGAGTCACGCACGTCGACGCGCACTTCGACAGTCACTATCACTCGGACCATCTCGGTCTTTTCAAGACCATCTTCGGCTCCGGCGGCATCGCGACCGTCGACATCGGCTGGGATCGCGGCGGGTCCTACACGACCTCCTACTACACGGACTACGTGAACACGCTCGGCAGCAAGCGCCGCACGCTGACCAAGGGGCAGGTCATCACCTTCGACTCGCTCTCCGCGCACCCCGTGACCATCAAGTGCGTGGACCTCAACGCCGCGGGCATCTCGACCACCGACGAGAACTCGTTGAGCGTCCAGCTCAAGGTGAGCTATGGCAACTTCGACGAGTCGTTCGGCGGCGACACGCCGGGGCAGAACTCGGGCAGCTACAAGAACGTCGAGACCACGGTCGGGCCCGAGATGGGGAACGTCGAGGTCTACAAGGTGCACCACCACGGATCGGCGACCTCGAGCTGGACCGACTGGCTGAACGCGACACAGCCCAAGGTCGCCGTGGTGTCCGAAGGCACGGGCAACTCCTACGGTCATCCGACGTCGGCCGCCATGACCCGCATCCACAACGCCGGCACGCACTGCTATTGGACCGAGACCGGCTCGGGCGCGACGCCGGTCTCGGGCTGGGACAAGGTCTCGAACGGTCAGATCATCATCTCGGCGACGTGGGAGCCGGGCGGCGTCGACACGATCCGTGGCAACGGCTTCGCGGACACCTTCACCAACTCGGGCACGGCCGACGCCACGCCGCCGGTCGTGTCCATGACCTCACCCGACGGCGGCGAGGACTGGAAGGCGGGCTCGTCGCACGCCATCACCTGGACCGCGAGCGACAACGTCGGCGTGACCACGGTGGACCTGGCCTACTCGACGAACGGCGGCGCGAGCTTCGGAAACGTGATCGCGAGCGGGCTGGCCAACTCGGGCAGCTACTCGTGGAGCGTGCCCAACGCGCCGGGGACGACGCTCAAGGTGCGCGCGCTGGCGCACGACGCGGCGGGCAACATCGGCTCGGACTCGAGCGCGGCGAACTTCACGGTCTCGACCTGGACGATCACGGCGAGCGCGGGGGCGAACGGGGTGATCGTGCCGAGCGGGGCGGTGGCGGTGGTGCAGGGGGCGAGCCAGCGGTTCTCGATCGCGCCGGCGGTGGGGGCGCACCTGGCCACGCTGACGGTGGACGGCGCGGGGGTGACGCCGGACACCACGTACACCTTCAGCGAGGTGGCGGCGAACCACACGCTCGCGGCGAGCTTCGCCGCGGATCAGTACGCGATCTCGGTGACCACGGTGGGCGGGGGCACGGTGAGCAAGAGCCCCGACCAGGCGAGCTACGCGTACGGGACGAACGTGGAGCTGGCGGCGCTGCCGGGGACGGGCTGGGCGTTCAGCGGCTGGAGCGGGGACACGAGCGGGACGGCGGATTCGCTCTCGCTGACGGTGACGCAGTCGCGCAATCTGACGGCGACGTTCCTGGACGTGGCGCCGCCGGTCGTGACGGTGAGCGCGCCGGTGGGGGGCGAGTCGTGGTTGGAGGGCAGCGCGCAGGCGATCGGCTGGACGGCGAGCGACAACGCGGGGGTGGACTCGGTGAACGTGGACTGGTCGCCGAGCGGGGCGGACGGGCCGTGGCTCGAGGTGGCGCGGGGGCTGGCGAACACGGGGAGCTACGAGTGGACGCTGCCGCTGAGCGCGACGGACAGCGCGCTGGTGCGGGTGACGGCGTACGACGCGGCGGGGAACGCGGGGGTGGCGCGGAGCGACAGCGTGTTCGCGATCGTGAACCCGAATGCGGGGGTGGCGGGAAGCGGGGCGGTGCTGGCGCTGTGGCAGCCGCAGCCGAACCCGGGGCCGGGGACGACGCTGCTGCGCTTCACGCTGCCGGGGGCGGGGCGGGTGCGGCTGGAGGTGCTGGATCTGGCGGGGCGGCGGCTGTGGCAGCAGAGCGGGGAGCAGGGGGCGGGGCTGCACGCGGTGCGCTGGGACGGGACGCTGGAGAGCGGCGGGCGCGCGGGCGCGGGGCTGTACTTCGTGCGGCTGGTGACGCCGTGGGGCACGCGCACCGGGCGACTGGCCTGGCTGAGATAGACGCGCGATCCGGCGCGGACGACCGCGGCCACTCTCTCGCGAGGGTGGCCGCTGCTGTTATTCGAGAAGGCTCTGCGAAGGCGGGGCCCTCCCCGGCACGTGCCGGCCGCGCACAGGAGGCAGGGATGCCGGGCGCGGCCGGTTGTAGTGAGCCGCGACGGGAGTCGCGCCGAACGGCCGGGGAGGGAGCCCGCCGAGCCAGAGCCCCAACGAGTGAGCTTCGAGCAGGGCTCGTCCTGGGTCAGCCTCGGCCCCGCCTCACAGCCCGTCGTACTTCGAATACCCGCGCTCGTTCCAGTAGTCGGGCGGCTCGGCGGCCGTGTACTCGATCTCGGTGATCGCCTTGATGTTCTTGAGGCCGAGCTTCATCGGCGCGACGAGGCGCAGCGGCGCGCCATGCTCGACGCCGAGCGGCTTCCCGCGATAGCGCGTGGCGAGCATCGTCTGTGGATGCCGGGCCGTGGCGAGATCGATCGAGACGTAGTACGGATCGGGGTTGCCGCCCTCGTCGAGGTTGACGGCCGAGCGCAGCGACGCCCAGCGCGCGCCGGGCGCGGGAGGGAACGCGGCCAGGAACTCGGGAAACGGGATCCCGCTCCACCACGCGATCGCGCTCCAGCCCTCGACACAGACCAGCCGCGTGATCTGATCGTGCGGCGGGAAGCGGCGCAGCAGCTCGCCGATCGTCAGGTGCTCGATGCGGCCCGAGGCGAGCCCGGTCACGCGCAGCGTCCAGCCCGCGAGGTACTCGGGGCCTGGCGTCTCGCCGTTGTAGTTGTTGCGCAGCGGGGTCACGTCGGATCGCGAGTAGGTGCGCACGCGCCGGTCCTTCGAGTACAGCGCCTCGGCGATGTCGTCGTCGAAGCGGATGGCGCGATCGAGCGCCAGCTCGCGATGACCACGCGAGAGCCCCGCGCGCGCGAAGATCCGTTCGAGATTCTCGCGGACGCCCGCGGGCAGCAGCCGGCTCCGCGCCTCGTCGGGCAGCAGCCACCAGGCGGCCGCGGCGGCGCCCGCGATGCCGGCGCCGAAGAGGAGGAAGTCGCGCCTGCTCTGCGCGGCGAGGCCGCGGCGCGAGCGGAGAACGGGCGTCTCGGGGCGCTCGGTGAAGAACCCGAATCGCCGACGCGGAGGAGTGGGCTCCGGCTCCGCTTCGGGCGCACGTTCCTCCGCGGCCTCCTTCGCCGACTCGAGCGCGGGAGCCCCCTCGGCGGTCGGCTCCGCTTCGGGCGCGCTCGGCGATTCGCGTTCCGGCTCGGACGGGCGAGTCGGTTCGGACTCGCTCATGCGTTCGGCGTCTTCGTCCGCTCGCTTGGGCGCCGGGCGCGGCTCCGGCGGCTCGTTCGACTCCGTCGCCCGCTCGTTTGGCTCCGCCGGCCGCTCGATCTCGGGCCGCGGCTCGCGAGGATCGCGCTCATCCGCGCTCATCGGTTTCCCCTCTCACGCGCGTCGACCAGCCCACGACCATGGCGCGGAACGTGTCCCAGCCGTCGGCGATCACGAGCGCCACGTGCGGGACGATGAAGAGCGCGAGCACGACCGTGCAGACGAAGTGCACGATGCGCGCGCCGTCGTAGCTCACGAACAGGCGCTCGAGCCAGGGCAGCGAGACCGGCTTGTGCATCGCCCAGCCCGTGAGCACGAGCAGCGCTCCCGAGAGCACGACGACGAGGTACGCGAGCCGCTGGAGCGCGTTGTAGCGCGCGCGCACCTCCGGATGCGGCCACGGGCGCCGCAGCAGCGCCATCGGGATCGCGCCCGCGTACCAGCGGATCATGCGCAGCGCCTCGCGCGCGTCGCCGGGCCGCGGCAGCAGCGCGCGCCAGCCGCCGCCGAGCGCGAGCCCGGTCGCGTAGAGGGCCCCGGTCGCCATGAACAGGTAGGCGAGCGCCCAGTGGAGGCGCAGCGCGGTCGCGAGCTGGAACGTGCCGAGGCTCAGGTGTTGGTAGATCCACGCGCCGGGATTCGGTCCGCGATCGCGGAAGAGCCCCGCGAGGAACGCGCCGAGATCGGCGAGGAAGTCGGTCCGGCCCGTGACCGGGTCGCGCGCGTGCTGGAACACCGGCGCGGCCCAGTAGATCGCGAGCCCGCTCGCGATCAGGCCGAGGACGAGCGGCACGGTCGCCCAGTGCGCGAGCCGGACGAGCGCGTGATGCCGCGGCACGATGCGCACGGCCTCGCCTTCGAACCGTGGCGTGGGAAAAGGACCGAGAGAAGCGGAAGAAGAGCTCATGGGTCCTCGGATTCGCTCGCGGCCCGCACGGTGTCGTATTATCGGGCCACGCAGCAGCCGACGCCAGCCGACGCACGCGTCGGCGCGGACTCTTCCCGCCGCCCTGTCACCACGATGTCCGGGATACGCGCCATGACCCCCGTTTCCGCCCCCCCGCCCCCGCCTCGCGACCCCGACGCCGAACCCGAATCCACCGATTTCGGCAGAGCCCTCGAGGAATTCGAGAAGAGCCGCGGCTCGGCCGCAGCGGCGGCCGGCGCGGCGGCGGAGATCCGGGTGGGCATGAAGGTCAAGGGCCGGATCGTCTCGGTCGGCGAGGAGCACACGCTCGTCGACTTCGGCGGGCGCAGCGAGGGCGTGGCCGAGACGCGCCGGCTGCGCGGGGACGACGCGAGCCGCGCGCTCGCGCCGGGCGACGAGCTGGAGCTGTTCGTGGTCGAGGCCGGCGACCAGATCGTTCTCGCGCCCTCGCTGCGCGCCGACGCGGGTCCGGCGCTGGCGCAGGTGCGGGAGGCGCAGGCCGCGGGCGTGCCGGTCACGGGCCGCGTCACGGCGCTGAACGCGGGCGGGCTCGAGGTGGATCTCGGCGGCGCGCGCGGCTTCTGCCCCGTGTCGCAGATCGAGGCGGGCTTCTGCGCGGAGCCCGCCGCCTACGTCGGCCGCACGCTCGAGTTCCTGGTCAGGAGCGTCGGCGACGCGCGCGGCGGGGTCGTGCTCTCGCGCCGCCAGCTCCTGCGCCGCGAGGAGGAGGAGCGCGCGCGCCAGCTCGTCGAGTCGCTGAAGGTCGGCGACGAGCGCGAGGGCACGGTCGCGCGGCTCGAGTCGTTCGGCGCCTTCGTCGACCTCGGCGGCGTGGACGGGCTCGTGCACGTGTCCGAGATCCGCCACGAGCGCACGGGGCATCCGAGCCAGGCGCTGCGGGTGGGCGAGAAGGTGCGCGTCCGCGTGCTGCGGATCGATGCGGGGCGGGACGGCCGGTCGCGGATCGCGCTCTCGATCAAGGCGGCGACGCCCGACCCGTGGCAGGGGATCGAGACGCGCTTCACGCCGGGCATGCGCGTGCGCGGCGTGGTCGCGCGGCTCGCGGACTTCGGCGCGTTCGTCACGCTGGCGCCGGGCATCGACGGCCTGGTGCACGTGTCCGAGGCGTCGGCCCAGCGCGTCGCCCACGTGAAGGAGGTGCTCGCGCCCGGACAGGAGATCGAGGCGGCGGTGCTCGCCGTCGATCCGGCGAAGAAGCGCATCTCGCTCTCGATCCGCGAGGTCGAGTCGGCGGGGCTGCCGCCGGCGCGCACGCCGGCCGCGGGCGAGATCGTGGAGGGCCGCGTCGCGGGCATCAAGCCGTTCGGCGTGTTCGTCGATCTCCCCGAGTACGGGCCGCGCGTGACCGGGCTGCTGCCGCGCGAGGAGACGGGCGAGCCGCGCGGCGCCGATCTCGGGCGCGTGTTCTCCGTCGGGCTGCCGCTCACGGTCGAGGTCCTCGAGGCGAAGGAGGGTCGGATCCGCCTCGGCCTCGTGCACGCGCGCCCCGCGGCACCCGAGCCCGCGAAGGCGCCGTCCGGCGCGACGAAGGCGCCCGAGCCCGAGCTGACCACGATGGCGATCGCGCTGCGCAAGGCGATGGAGGAGGCGCGGCGGCGGGAGCAGCAGGGCGGCTCGTCCTCCTGAGCGACGAGCCGGCTCGGAGCGCCGCGGCGAGCGATTCCGGGCCGGGAGTTCGGTGAGCCAAGGAGGCCGCGAACGATGAGCGATCTCCGGCCGCTGGGCCGCACCTCGATCCCGATCTCCTCGATCGGCCTCGGTTGCTGGCAGTTCTCGCAGGGCGCCGGTCTCACCGGCGGGTTCTGGCCCGCGCTCGCGCCGGAGACCGTGGACGCGATCGTCGCCGCGAGCCTCGCCGCGGGCGTGAACTGGTTCGACACCGCCGAGAAGTACGGCGACGGGCTCTCCGAGCAGGCGCTCGCCCGCGCGCTCGTCGCCGCGGGGCGCGCGAACGGCGACGTGGTGATCGCGACCAAGTGGTGGCCGCTCCTGCGCACGGCGCGCAGCATCGGGGCCACGATCGCCGAGCGCCGCGCGCGTCTCGCGCCCTTCGGCATCGACCTCCACCAGGTGCACTGGCCGCTCGCCTTCGCCCCGGTCGCGGCGCAGATGAATGCCATGGCGGACCTCGTCGAAGCGGGCGCGATCCGCGCCGTAGGCGTGAGCAACTTCTCCGTGGCAGGGATGCGCGAGGCGCATCGCGCGCTCGCGCGGCGCGGCCTCCGGCTCGCCTCGAACCAGGTGCACTACAACCTGCTCGACCGCAGGATCGAACGGAACGGCGTGCTCAGGGCCGCGCGGGAGCTGGGCGTCACCATCATCGCGTACTCGCCGCTCGCGCAGGGCATCCTCTCGGGCAAGTACCACCGCGACCCGAATCTCGTCCGCTCCTGGCGCGGGCTGCGCCGCTGGATGGCGAGGCTCCGCCATCCCGGTCTCGAAGAGAGCCGCCCGGTCGTCGAGGCGTTGGAAACGATCGCGTCCGCGCGCGGCGCCTCGCCGTCGCAGGTCGCGCTGAGCTGGTTGGTTCATGCGCGGGGTGATCTCGTGACGGCGATCCCGGGCGCCTCGAGTCCGGCGCAGGCCCGCGAGAACGCGGGCGCGATGGAGCTGCGGCTGGACGAGGGTGAGACGAAGAGGCTGGACGAGCTGTCGCGTCAGTTCGCTTAGGAGCTCTCTGGTTCGTCGGCGAGACGAATCGCCCGGGGCTCGATCGAGCCCCGGGCTCTTGCCGGATCCCGCTCTATCCCTTCAGCAGCTCCTCGTAGACCTTCTTCGACTGCTCCCGCACCTGGTCGTGGATACTGTTCCCGTGCGCGTCCATCGTGACCACGACGGGGAAGTCCTCGACCCGGATCACCCAGAAGGCCTCCGGCGTGCCGAACTCCTCGAGCTTGTGCACGGTCACGACCTCCTTGACCGAGCGCGCGATCGAGGTGCCGCAGCCGCCGACCGCGTGGAAGTAGACCGCGCCGAACTTCGCGCACGCCTCCCGCGTGGCGGCGCCCATGCCGCCCTTGCCGATCACGCCGCGCACGCCGTAGCTCTCGATCACCTTCGCCTGGTACGGCTCCTCGCGCGAGCTGGTGGTCGGCCCCGCGGCGACGAAGCTCCAGCGCTCGCCGTCCTTCCTCACGACCGGGCCGCAGTGATAGATCACGCCGCCCTTGAGCAGCTCGTCGAGGAAATGCGGGCGCTCCTCGACCATCAGCTTGTGCCCCGCGTCGCGCGCGGTGACGACGATCCCGGAGAGCAGCACGGTGTCGCCGATCTTCAGCTCGCGGATCTTCGCCTCGGGGATCGGAATCTCGAGCCGCTTCATGGCCGCGCTCCTCCGTTGCGGATCGTCAGCTCCTTGCGCCGGCACGCCCAGCACATGTACGAGACCGCGACGTAGAACGTCGCCGGGTGCCGGGCCTGCGCGCCGACGAACACGCCGAGCACCGTGGTCTTCCCGCCGAAGCCCATCGGCCCGATGCCGAGCTTGTTGAGATCGGCATGGAGCGACTTCTCGAACGCGTCGAGCTGCGGGTCCTCGTTGGTCGAGCCGAGCGGCCGGAAGAACTGCTCCTTCGAGAGCAGGTACGAGGTCGCGCGGTCGCCGCCGATGCCGACGCCGATCACCCCGGGCGCGCAGCCCATGCCCTGCGCCTTGTAGACCGCGTCGAGCACGCACTTGCGGATGCCTTGGAGATCGCGTCCGGCGCCGAGCGCCGAGTCGGGCAGCCGGTACTGCGCGCCCACGTTCTCGCTGCCGCCGCCCTTGAGCATGAGCCGGACCTTGATCTCGTCCTTCTCCCAGGGATGGAAGTCCACGAACGGGGCGCCCGGGCCGAGGTTCGTGCCCGAGTTCTTCCCGCTGATCGGGTTCACCGCGTTCGGGCGCAGCAGGACGTCCTTCGTTGCCCTCTCGGTGGCGGCCTCGATCGCGCGCCGGAAGGCGAGCGTGTCCATCGTGGGCGGATGGTGGACGTGGAAGATCAGCGATCCCGTGTCCTGGCAGATGGGCGTGCCGTTCGCGCGCGCCATCTCCACGTTGTCGAGGATCGCGTCGAAGGTGTTCGCGGCCGTCCCGCCCGAGGGCTCCTGCCGGCGGGCCTCGCGCAGCGCACTCTCCACATCGGCCGGGAGGTCGGTGGAGGCGCTGCGGATCAGCGCGTGAAGCTGGTCGACCAGGCTGTCGCTCATGCGGTGCTCCTGTGAGGTGAAATGGTGCGGAGTGGGCGGGGCACCCACGCGAAGCGTGGGTCCGATTCTAGAAGGCGCGTCGCGGGCCCGCAAACCGCGGCGGGCGTGCGGGGTGTTGCGTGCGACGCGCTCGCGACGACCCGCTGCGGCGACGGAGAAGAAACTGTGGACTTGCCCCCCTCCGTCTGTTT
>DATKKO010000211.1:0-3964 GCA_035542955.1 Terriglobales bacterium | reverse complement strand
GCAATTGCGTCCCGCGTTCCGAACTCAAGGACGCGCCCTCCGCGCCGTCGTGAAGGAGCGCATCCGCACGTCCTCGAGCGCGATGCCCCAGGGCGCGCGCATGCCGGCCGCCTGCGCCAGCCGCGCTCCCGTGGGCGAGAGCCGCGCGACCGTGCCGGCGCCGGTCACGGTCACCCAGGCCTCGCCACTGCCCTCGTCCAGCGCGACCTCGCGCGGCTCCGACAGGCCCGTCACCTGGAACGCCAGCGCGCCCGCGCGCGTCAGCGCGATCACGCGATCGCCCTGCGCGTCCACGACCCAGACCCGGCCGCGGACCGCATCCACGGCCACACCGATCGGTCCGGAGATCGAGACCGTGTCCCTCGCGACCAGATCGGGCGAGAAGCGGACCACGAGACCGTTCGAGAACGAGGTCACCCAGGCTTCGTGGGTCAGCGTGTCGACCGCGACACGGGAGGGAAGCGAGAGCGTGGCCGTCGAGATCAGCGCGCCGCCCGCGTCGTAGTGGCGCACGCGGTTTCCATCGTGCTCCGTGACCCAGATCGATCCGTCCGCGGCATCGACGGCCACGCCGCCCGGGTACTGGAGACCGCTCAGGCCGGGAGGATCGGCCTCCGCTCCCGTGGCGAGGAGATGGTAGACGGCCGAGCTGCCGTCGTCGCCGATCCAGGCGGAGCCGTCGCGGCGATCGACGGCGACGCTGAGGGGAGAGGAGAGATCCTGACCGATGGAGTTCCCGGAGTTCAAGTCCGGATCGTACACGAGCACGCCGGCTCCCTCGCCCACCGACCAGACCTTGCCGTCCGCGGGATTCACGTCGATCGCGAAGGGCGAGACGAGCGGCGCGGGATCCACGACCTCGGCGACGCGCCGCCCGTCGGCACTGAGGCGGAGGATCGTCCCGCTGCCGGGATCGGCCACCCACGCGGCCAACGGACCCGGTGTGGCCACGTCCTCCGCGGGACTTGCGCCGAGCCCCGTCTGGAACACGAAATAGAGCCGGTAGCGGAGCTGCACGCCGTCCTCGAGCCGGGTGTCGATGGCCGCCGTGACGCCGGGCCGCATCACGGTGGTGATCGCGCGGAACACGCTGTCCCCGGGAGCGAGACGGAAGGCCTGATAGCCGATGAGCCTCGGCGAGGACGCCGGCTGCCAGCGCAGGATGACGGATCCCTCGCCCGCGAGAGCGACGAAGCCCACGGGTCGCCCGCCCGTTTCGGGGTTCGCGGGATCGAACGGGTTCAGGTGCTGGCGCGAGCTGCACCCGCAGGCCAGCGCGAGCGCCAGCGTCAGAAGCGCAGCGAGACGGCGCATCGACCCGGGCCCAGGGAGATCGTGGCCGGCCGCGCGGGCCTGTGGAGGAAGCGCAGCCACACGCCGAACGCGACCAGCGCTTCGCCCCCGAGCAGGGAGGCGCCCGCGAGGCGGTCGAAGTGCACGGTCCGGTCGTAGAGCCGGGTCGCTTCCGCGGGATCCGTGGCCTGGAGGTACTCGTCGTAGGTCCGGTTCGCGCGAGCGGTGATCGCGAACGAGAGGCCGGCCAGACCGGCTCCGGCCGCGAGCGACACGTAGGCCCACCGATGCGACGTGCGGGGAGCGGCGCCGATCGGCACCGTCTCGAAGGGGCCAGCCGTGGCCGCGGCGGCGCATGCGGCCGGAGGCCGGAGCGAAAGCAGGAAGCCGGCCGCGGTCAGCATCGCCACGGCGCGCATCATCGGGAAGCCGTCAGGCCGGGAGTCGGGCGGCGAAGCGGGCCAGTCGCGCCTTGTGCCGGCTGGCCGTGTCCTTTCGGATGATGCCCTTCGCGGCCGTGCGGTCGAGGATGGACACGGCCTGCCGCAGCGCGGGATCGGCGGCGGCCCGCGTGGTGCACGCACGCACCGCCTTCAGCGCCGTCCGCATGCGGGCCCTGGCCGCCGCGTTGCGCTGACGGGCCTTCTCGTTGGTAATGATGCGCTTGGCCGCGGACTTGTGATGCGGCATTCCAGCCTCCTTGGGGAGCGATCAGGACAAAGAGACACGTACCCTACGGCCCGCGCTCGGATCGTGTCAAGCGCGCGTCCCGCTGTCATCCGCATCGCGCGCGCGGATGCGCCGAGGCGACGCGGCCGGGATCGCGCGCGTCACGGTCGGGCTTTGCCCCCGGCACCCCGGGGTGTAGTGTGTTTGCTTCGAGCGATCCTCTTTGCGGGCTTCAGGGGTATCCGTGAGCGCACTGAGCGAAAAAGTCCTGAATCTACCGGCTCTGCCGGGGGTTTACGTGTTCAAGGACGCGCGCGGCTCGGTGCTGTACGTGGGCAAGGCCAAGAGCCTGGCGTCCCGGGTGCGCTCGTACCTGAGCGGTGACAACTCCCACCCCCGGCTGCAGGAGCTGATGGCCGAGGCCGTGGACCTGGACTCGATCCTGACCGACACGGAGCCGGAAGCCTTGCTGCTCGAGTCCACGCTGATCCGCCAGCACAAGCCGCGCTACAACGTGCTGCTCAAGGACGACAAGTCGTTCCCTTACGTGCGGCTTAGCGTGCAGGAGGCGTATCCCCGGCTCTCGGTCACGCGCCAGGTGCGGAACGACGGCGCCCGCTACCTCGGCCCCTTCACGGACGTGAAGAACCTCCGGCGCACGCTGCGCGAGGTGCGCCGCATCTTCCCGGTCCGCACCTGCCGCAACTTCGAGGACTACGCCCGAGCGAACCGGCCCTGCCTCTACTATCACATCAAGCGCTGCGTCGGGCCGTGCACCACCCGGGCCGGCGTGACCCCGGAGTCTTATCGCGCGATCGTCGAGGGCCTGCTGCTCTTCCTCACCGGACGCGACGGCGAGCTGCTGCGCACGCTGCGCGAGAGCATGGAGCGGAGCGCGGGGGAGCGGCGCTACGAGGAGGCCGCGCGGCTGCGCGACCAGATCGTCCTGCTCGAGCGGGCCCGGGTGCCGCAGAAGGTCGTGAGCCCGGACCCGCGCGCTTCGCGCGCGGGCGCCCTCCGCGAGACGGACGTGCTCGGCCTCGCGCGGCACGGGCGTCACGCCGCGGTCGCGGTGCTGCTGCTGCGCGGCGGCCGCGTGGTGGGGAAGGAGACGCGCGTGCTCGACCGGGCCGACACGCTCGACGACCCCGCCCTGCTCCAGCAGTTCCTGACCCAGCACTACCTCGCGGGTGCGGTCGTGCCCCGTCGGCTGGTGACGAATCCGGCGCCCTGCGACGCGGAGGTCACGATCGAGGCGCTCGCCGCGCGCGCCGCTCACCGCGTCGATCTCGTCGTCCCGCAGCGCGGCCGGGCCCGGCGGCTGGTGCGGTTCGCCGAGAAGAACGCAGCGCACGCGCTCGAGGACGCGGCGGCCCGCGCCGCGGGGCGCCGCGCGCGCTTCTCGCCCGAGATGCTCGAACTGCAGAAGGCGCTCGGGCTCGCCGAGCCTCCTTGGCGGATGGTGTGCTTCGACGTCTCGAACCTCGGCGCCGAGGGAGCAGTCGCCGCGATCGTGGCCTCCGAGAACGGGCGCGCGCGCAGCGGACTCTACCGGCGCATGCGCATCCGCCGGCCCGGGCCCGACGACTTCGCGATGATCGGGGAGGCGGTCGAGCGCTACTGGACGCGGGTCGAATCCGGCGAGGAGCCGCGGCCCGACCTGGTGATGGTGGACGGCGGTGCGGGGCAGGTGAGCGCGGCGCGCGCGGCGCTCGGACGAGTCTCGACCCGACCCGTGCCGTTGATCGGTCTCGCCAAGCGCGAAGAGACCGTGGTGCGCGAGCACGGTCCCGCGCTCACCCTGCCCCGCCGGAGCCCGGCGCTGCGCGCGCTGCAGCGCCTGCGCGACGAGGCCCACCGCTTCGGGCTCCGCTATCACCGCACGCTGCGCGGACGCGCGCGCATCGCGAGCGCGCTGGACTCGATCGGCGGCGTCGGGCCGGCGCGCCGCGCCGCGCTGCTCAAGGCGTTCGGCTCGGTGGCCGCGCTGACCGGGGTCTCC
>DATKKO010000210.1:0-9177 GCA_035542955.1 Terriglobales bacterium | reverse complement strand
GACGATCGTCAGCCGATCGGACCGCTGCCCCGGCCGGAGGCGGCGGAGATCGGATCCTCCGAGCCCGGCGCGCGCGAGGACCGGCATCGCCGGCGCCGCGGACGCAGAGGCGGGCGCAAGCGCCACGAGGGCGCGCCCGGCGCGGCCCCCGCCGCTCCAGAGCCGGCGGAGAGCTCCGCGGAAGCCGGGGTGAGGCCGGCCCCGACGCACGCGCCCGAGGTCGAGCGCCCCGCGCGTCCGCGCGAGCCGGAGCCGGCCGAACGTGAGGGCCCGAGCCTCTCGCCGGACGATCTGGCCGGGCAGGGCCGGAGGCTGACCGAGGAGCTGCTCAAGGCCATGGGTTTCGACGCCACGGTCACCGCCACGGTCGACGGCAACCACGTCGAGGTGACCGCGGAGGTGGCGAAGGACGAAGACCTGCTCACGGGGCGCAAGGGCGAGGTGCGGCAGGCGCTCCAGCATCTGCTCAATCGCATGTTGAATCGCGGGGAGAGCAGCCGCTATCACCTCCAGCTCGAGATCAACGATTTCTGGAAACGCCGCGAGGAGGAGCTGCGGGAGCTGGCGCGGGGCCTGGCGGAGGAGGCGGTGGCGAAGGGGGACGAGGTGGTGACCGAGTACCTGAACGCGCAGGAGCGCCGCATCGTGCACGTCACGCTGCGCGAGGACGCGCGGGTCAAGACCTACGCGCTGGGCACGGGCATGATCAAACGCGTGGCCATCGCGCCCGTCGATTTCGAAGGCGGGCCGCGAGACGAGAGCGAATCCTCAGACAGAGGCTAGCCCGGAGGAGACGACGCGGCGCCGGGCTCGCGCAGGGCCCGGCGCCGGACGTTTGCGGTTCATCGATGCGGGACCTCGACGACACCATCGCCGCGATCGCGACCGCGCCCGGCGGGGCCGGACTCGCCGTCGTGCGTCTGAGCGGCACGCGCGCCATCGCGATCGCCGACGCGGCGTTCGCAGGCGGCGGGCTCGCGAGCGCGCCCGCGAACACGCTGCGCCACGGCTGGGCGGTCGCGCCGGACGGCGCGCGGCTCGACGAGGTGGTGGCCGCCGTGTACCGCGCGCCCCACTCCTACACGCGCGAGGACGTGGTCGAACTCTCCTGCCATGGCGGACGACTCTCGGCCGAGCGCGTGCTGGGCGCGCTGCTCGGGGCCGGGGCGCGGCTGGCCGGGCCCGGGGAATTCACGCTGCGCGCGTTCCTGAACGGCCGCCTCGATCTGGCGCAGGCCGAGGCGGTGGCCGACGTGATCGAGGCCGAGACCTCGAGCGCGCACGCGCTCGCGCTCGCGCAGCTCGCGGGCGAGCTGTCGGCCCGGCTCGTCGCGATCACGGAACGCCTGCGCGACGCGGCCGCCGAGGTCGAGGCGCGGATCGACTTCGCCGAGGACGTGGGCGGGGTCGAGGTGCCGGCCCCGCTGGCCGAAGCGATCGCCGGGGCGGAGTCGGGTCTCGCGGTGCTGCTCGAGGGCGCCGCCTACGCGCGCGCGATCCGCGAGGGCGTGCGCGTCGCGCTCGTCGGCCGGCCCAACGTGGGCAAGTCATCGCTCTTCAATGCCTTGCTCGGGGAGCATCGCGCGATCGTCACCGCCGAGCCGGGCACGACGCGCGACCTCGTGAGCGAGCCCGTCGAGATCGCGGGGATCCGCGTGACGCTCACGGACACGGCGGGACTGCGCGAGGGCGGCGGCGAGGCCGAGAGCGAGGGCGTGGCGCGGGCGCGCGCGGCGCTGGAGCGGAGCGGGCTCGTGATCTGGGTGATCGACGCGGCGGCGGCCCTCGAGGAGGGCGATCGCGCGCTCGCCGCGTCTCTCGCGGAGCGGCGCGTGATCGTGGCCCTCAACAAGAGCGATCTCCCCGCGGTCGTCGGACGCGCGGAGGTCGAGGCGCTCGCCGGCGCGAGCCCGTGCGCGTGGGCGCGCGTGTCGGCGCGGACCGGAGCGGGCGTGCGCGAGCTGGAATCGACCCTCGCTCGGCTGCTCGCGGGCGATGGCGGCACGGCCGGCGCGGTGGCGAATCCGCGCCACGTCGAGGCGCTCGAGCGCGCGCTCGCTGCGCTGGCCCGCGCGCGGGAGGCGGCCGCGGACCGCGCGCCGGGCGAGATCGTCGCGCTCGAGCTGCGCGAGAGCCTGGGCGCGGTCGGCGAGGTCACGGGCGAGACGGTGAGCGAGGATCTGCTCGACCGCATCTTCCGCCGCTTCTGCGTCGGCAAATGAACGCGTTCGACGTGGTGGTCGTGGGCGCCGGGCACGCCGGCTGCGAGGCCGCGAGCGTGTGCGCGCGGCTCGGCCTGCGCACCGCGCTCGTGAGCGCCGGCGCCTCGCCGGAGGCGATGATCGCGAGCACGGCGCGGATGTCGTGCAATCCCGCGATCGGCGGCGTGGCCAAGGGGCACATGGTCCGCGAGCTGGACGCGCTCGGCGGCCTGATGGCGCTCGCCGCGGATCGCGCCGGCATCCAGTTCCGCATGCTGAACCGCGGCCGCGGGCCCGCCGTGTGGTCGCCGCGCGTGCAGTGCGACAAGGCGCGCTACTCGGCGGAGGTGGCGCGCCTGCTCGCGGCGACGCCCGGGCTCGAGCGCGTCGCCGGCGAGGCCGCGGGCGTGGAGGTCGCGGGCGGCCAGGTCACCGCGGTCGCGTTGCGGGACGGGCGACGGCTCGCGTGCCGGGCGGCCGTCCTCGCGCCGGGTACGTTCCTCAACGGACTCATCCACGTCGGCCCGCGCAAGCTCGAGGGCGGACGGATGGGCGAGCACGCGGCGCGCGCGCTGAGCGCGTGCCTGGGCGCGATCGGCTTCGAGCTGGGGCGGCTCAAGACCGGCACCCCGCCGCGGCTCCGGCGCGACACGATCGAGTGGGGGCGCGTGACGCCGCAGCCGGGCGACGAACCGCCGTCGCCGCTCTCGCACTGGACCGAATCGCTCGCGGTCGAGCAGCTCCCCTGCTGGATCACGCACACCAACGAGCGCACGCACCAGGTGATCCGCGACAACCTGCGTTCCTCGCCGCTTTTCTCCGGCGAGATCCGCGGGCGCGGGCCGAGATACTGCCCGTCGATCGAGGACAAGGTCGTGCGCTTCCCCGAGCGGAGCGCGCACACGGTCTTCCTCGAGCCCGAGGGCGCGGACGTGCCCGAGATCTACGTGAACGGCATGTCGTCCAGCATGCCGGCGGAGGTCCAGCTCGCCTTCGTGCGCACCGTGGCGGGGCTCGAGCGCGCGGAGATGCTGCGCCCCGGATACGCGGTCGAGTACGACTTCGTGCTCCCACACCAGCTCTCCTCCACGCTCGAGGCGAAGCGGGTGCGCGGGCTGTTCCTCGCGGGCCAGATCAACGGCACCTCGGGATACGAGGAGGCTGCGGCCCAGGGCTGGGTCGCGGGCATCAACGCCGCGCACCGCATCCACGGCCGCGAGGCGGTCGTGCTCGGCCGCGATCAGGCCTACATCGGCGTGCTCGTGGACGATCTCGTCACCCGCGAGCATCGCGAGCCGTACCGGATGTTCACCTCCGCGGCGGAGCACCGGTTGCTGCTGCGCGCCGACAACGCGGACGAGCGCCTGGCCGGGCTGGGGCGCCGGCTCGGACTCATCACCGGCGCGCAGCTCGAGCGCGTGCGCGCGAAGTACGCCGCGATCGACGCGGAAGAGCGCAGGCTGGGGGCGACTTGGGTGGGCGCCGACGCGCGATCGCTCGAGTCGATCCGGGCGATCGATCTGCTGGCGCGTCCCGGAGAGAGCTATCGCGCTCTGTCGGCGCGCGGCGTGGCCACGCCGCTGCCCGACTCCTGGGGCGATTGCCTCGACGTGCGCGTGCGCTATCGGGGCTACATCGAGAGGCAGCGCCGCGCGGCGGCGCGGGCCGCGGCGCTCGAGCATCTGGCGCTGCCGGCGGGTCTGTGGGGCTCGGGCCTGAACGGGCTCTCGCGCGAGGCGCACGAGAAGCTCACGCGTTGGCAGCCCGGCACGGTCGGGCAGGCGGCGCGCATCGCGGGAGTGTCGCCCTCGGACATCGCGGTGCTGCTGGTTCACGCGAAGCGCTTCGCCGCCGCGGGGAGCTGATCGCGTCGGGTCTCCCGAGCGCTGGTCCGAAGTTCGATGGGCCGCCCTCGACTCCTCGGCAGGTCCTGATCGTCGCTCGCGATCGCCGTCGCTCGTCCCTCATCGTCGGCGTGGATGCGCGCGTCGAACTCATACGGAGAACTCGCGTTGATCCGCTCCGAATGGGCGCGTGCGCGACCTCTGCGCGCGGGCGAGAGCTCCGGTCGTCCGGCCTCGTTGCCTGCGCGGGCGAACGCCCCTAGATTCCGCGCCCATGGGCGCGGGGTTCAGGCGGAGCGGAAGCAGGAGCGGGCGACGGCCAGGGCCGTCCGCCGCGGGTCGGCCCTCGCGCCCGGATGCTGGCGGGAATCGGGGCCGCAGGGCACAGGGCGCGGGGCGCGCCGTATCGGCAGCGCGCGGAGATGAGATGGGCAGCCGCGTGGTCGACCGGGCCCGCCGGGGCGGTCGGGAATCCGGTGCGGTGAGCCGCGTATCGCGGCAGGCGGGCGGCGCTGGTCCAGGGCGCCAACCACGGAATACGAAATCGAGCAGTTCTCTGCCTTCGAATAAGTTCCGTGGCAAGCCCGAACCTGGTGCCGCTGGCCAGAGGCCTCTCCGTGACCCGGATGCGGTGCTCGATCGGCAGCGCTGGGATCAGCTCGTTCCCCATCTCGAGCGCGCGGGCGTTGACCCGGCCGCCACCATGCCCAGGCTGCGCGCCTATGCCCGACTGCTGATGGACTGGAATCGCGGCTACTCGAACCTGATCTCCCGCGGCGACGAGTCCAGATTCGTGGAGCGCCATCTGCTGGAGTCACTACAGCCAGCTGAATGGCTCAAGTCATGTGGGGCCAAGAAGTGGCTCGATTTCGGATCGGGCGGAGGGCTGCCGGCGATTCCCCTCGCGATCGCCGGCGTCGGGAACGAATGGACCCTGGTCGAGTCGAGGAGGAACAAGACGCTGTTCCTGCGCAAGGTAGTTCAAGAGATTGGATTGGGCTTCGTTCATGTCTGGCTCGGGAGGCTGGAGGGGCTTCTCGGGCCCGAGGACGGCATCGGCCTCTTCGACGGCTTCACCTCGAGGGCCACGCTCCGCCTCTCGCCCACGCTTGCTCTCGCTTCGCGCTGCGTCGGCCCGGGAGGGCGCGCCTTCCTGTGGAAGGGAAGCAGCGGACCTCAGGAGTTGAGCGCCGGAGATTGGAAGAAGGACTGGGTCCAGGACGGCGCGCAGGACATTGGTTCCGGGATCGTCGTTCTCCGATTCACGAGGGGCAGCGTCTGATCGGCTGATCAGCTGCGGCACGTTTCACGTGGAACATTCCCCTTGTCCCTGCCCGCGCCGGGCTGCTATCGTGCGCGCGACCCCGACAGTGGACCTCCTCCCGGTGGGCATGAAGTCCGCCCCCCATGATCAAGGGAATGAGCAGGATCATCACAATCGCGAGCCAGAAGGGCGGCGTCGGCAAGACCACCACGGCGATCAACCTCGGCGCCTGCATGGCCCAGGAAAGCCGCCGCGTGCTGGTCATCGATGTCGATCCCCAGGCTAACGCGACCAGCGGCCTCGGGATCAACGGCAACGACCAGAAGGCGACGATCTACGAAGTGCTGCTCGGGCATGCCGAGATCGCCGGTTGCATCCAGCCGACCGCCCTGGCGAGCATGGACATCGCGGTCTCGAGCCAGCGCCTCTCGGGCGCCGAGGTGGAGCTGGTGGGCATGCTGGCGCGGGAGACGCGCCTCAAGCAGTCTCTCGCGGGGATCCGCGAGAACTACGACTACATCCTGATCGACAGCCCTCCTTCGCTCGGGCTCCTCACCGTCAACGCCCTGACGGCCTCCGATTCGGTGCTGATCCCTCTTCAGTGCGAGTACCTGGCGCTGGAAGGACTCACGCAGCTGATCGGCGCGATCCGGCTCGTGCAGGACCATCTGAACCCGGGTCTGCGCATCGAGGGCGTGCTCCTGACCATGTACGATTCGAGGCTGAACCTCTCGCAGCAGGTGGCCGACGAGGCTCGGCGGTTCTTCGCGGAACGAGTGTTCCGCACCGTGATCCCGAGGAACGTGCGTCTGAGCGAGGCGCCATCCTTCGGAAAGCCGATCGTTCTCTACGATCCTCACAGCACCGGCGCCGAGAGCTACCGGGAGCTGGCGAGGGAGGTTCTGGACCATGCATAGGAAAGCCCTGGGACGCGGACTCGAAGCGCTGATCCCCCCGACCTCCATGACCCTGCCGCCCCAGCTCGAGGTCTCGGTGAAGCCCGCCGAGATCCCAGTCAAGAAGGTCACTCCCAATCCGCACCAGCCGCGGAGCAGCTTCGACGACGTCGGCATCCAGGAGCTGGCGTCCTCGATCCGGTCCACGGGCGTGTTGCAGCCGGTGATCGTGCGCCGTGTCCCGGGGGCCGACACCTACCAGCTCGTGGTCGGCGAGCGCCGCCTCCGAGCTGCGATTGTGGCCGGACTCGAACACATCCCTGCGATCGTTCGCGAGCTGGGCGATCGGGAGATGATGGAGCTGGCCCTCGTCGAGAACCTGCAGCGCGAGGATCTCAATCCGATGGACGAGGCGCGAGGCTACAGCGCGCTCGTGGAGAAGCTGGGCCTCACGCATGATCAGATCTCGGAGCGAGTTGGGAAGCAGCGGGTCACCATCACCAACGCCCTCCGGCTGCTGGTCCTCCCGCCCGAGGTCCAGGGCATGGTTTCACGTGGAACATTGAGCGCGGGTCATGCGCGCTCCCTCCTGGCCCTGGGCACCCCCTCCCACCAGGTCGCGGCCGCCCATTATGTGCACAGCAAGGGCTTTTCCGTGCGGCGCACCGAGGCCTTTGTGCGCCGCAAGCTGCGGCGGCAGCACACCCGCCCTCGGACGACGAAGCTGGACGGGCTCCGGGAATGGGAAGTCCGGCTGCAGCAGAAGTTCAGCACCCATGTGGCGATCTCGCCTGGTCGAAAGGGCGGGAAGGTGGAGTTCGAGTACTACGGGCAGGAGGATCTGGAGCGACTGCTCGAGGCCTGGGGAGTGCTCTGAGCGCTGATGGCCACGGGCCGGTGTGACGAGCCGTGGTCGAATGCTCGCGATAGAATGCGGTTCAGAGGGTTGCGGTCCGGCAGGGCCTCCCTGTCGGATCCGGGCGAGGATGGTCATCCACGGCGGGGCGTTCGACCGCGTCGGAGGTGAGAAGATGATGTTCCGTTCACGAGCCGCCGAGAACGATGGGCCACCACCGCCCAGCACGATTGTGGGCGTGGGGTCCAACTTCCGTGGCACCTTGATGGTGCACGGCACGCTGCGCATCGATGGCGAGTTCGAAGGCGACATCCTCGATTGCGACCGGCTCGAGATCGGTGAGCATGGGATGATGCGCGCGGACGTCGAGGTGAAGGAGGCCGTGGTCTTCGGCCGAGTGCTCGGCAACATCCGCGCGCTGGGCACGCTCGAGATGAAACAGGGCTCTCATGTGGAGGGCGACGTGGCGGCGGTGAGCGTGGTCATGGAGCCCGGCGTCTACTTCACCGGCCGCTGCACGATGCTGGACACGGGAAGCGAAGGCGTCCATATCGGAGCCGAGCTCGGGCGCGCGCGCGGGTGACCACCGGCAGAAGCGCAGCCGTTATCGTCTTCATCGCTGTCGGCTACGCGAAATCGTGAGTGACCGCTCGCGACCATCGGACATGGCCGCTCGCTGTTTCCTGCTTGCGCTGACGGGCGCCCTCGTCCTGTCGACTGTGAGCGGCGTGGCGGCGGAGCCGCTCGTTTCGCTTCACTGGCCCGCGGGCACCGTTCTCGTACCCTTCGAGGACCTCGAAGGCGCGCTCCTGATGACGGCCACCATCAGGGGAGCCACCGGGCGCGACACGACCGGGTCCTTCGTGTTGGACACCGGCGCCGGGTTCCTCGCCATCGACCGGTCTCTGGCCGCAGCGATCGGGATCGCGCGGGACAGCGCGGACGGCTCGTCGATCGGACTCGCATCGGCCCCCGTGGCCTGCTTCGAACTCGGGCGGCTACGTCTGGGCCGGGTCTCTCCGGTCCTGCTCATGAACCAGGACGTGGTCCAGCGTGTGATCGGACGACGAGTGATGGGCCTGATCGGGGAATGGCTCCTCCGTGATCGGTGCGCAGTGCTGGATCCCGGCGAGCGCGTGCTCGCGCTCCTGCCGGCTCGGGACGACGAGGACTCGACGAAGGCGGGCCGCGCCGACCTCGCAGAGGAACCCTCCCGCCGAGTCTCGGCGCCGGAGAATCCACTACGATCCGGATCGCTCCCGCCCGACCTGGCCGAGGCACTGTCCGCGAGGTCCTTCTCCGTTCCCTTCGTGGTCGCCGGTGACGGGAAGATCGTGCTCGTGGCGAAGGTGTCCGCGCTCGCGACCCTGACGAGGCCCGCGCGATTCAGGCTCATCCTCGACACCGGCGCCACGAAGAGCGTCTTCTTCCGCGATGGTCTCGATCGTCGGCTGCCCGCCTGGAGGTCCTGGCCCGCCGTCCGGGGACTCTCGGCCCCGACGTTGTCCGGAGACGAGAGCGCCGAGATCGTCCGTGTCCCCGCGATCGCGCTCGACGGCGCGCCGGAGGACGAGGTCCTTCGCGGCATGGATGCCGCCGTGCTCGGGGGCGACCTGGGGACGGCCCTCGCGGCTGACGTCGGTGGTCCGGTCGAGGGCCTGCTGGGCTATTCGTTCCTCAAGCACTTCCGGATCGCCATCGACGGCGGGCGCCGGCGACTCTGGCTGGATCCCGCTCGCGACCCGGTGCCCGATCGGCCGTTCGAGTACTCGCAGATCGGAATCCAGCTCGAGGACGAAGACGGCGCGCTGATCGTGGTGGGGATCGTGGAGCGATCGCCGGCTGCACGGAAAGGTCTGCGGAGAGGAGACGAGATCCGCTCCATCGACGGCAAGCCCGCGGCCGGGCCGGACGTCCTCGCGGCTGCGAGGGCGCTCGAAGGCCCGCCGGGAACGGGAGTGGTCCTCGAGCTGCAGCGCGGCGATCGCCGGTGGACCATCCGGATCATCCGCCAGCGCCTGCTCTGAGCCTCGTCAGCCGAGCGGCAATCGAATGCCACGCAATCCATTATATCATATCGCTATTCACTAAATATCGTGAGGCCAGTCGCCTCGGA
>DATKKO010000209.1:0-3028 GCA_035542955.1 Terriglobales bacterium | reverse complement strand
GGCGGAAACCGTGGGGCTGAGGTCGGCCCGGGCCGCTCGGACGCCCGGGCGCGACGGCACCGACGGGGCGCGCGCCCGCGGCGGCGTGGGCCCCGGGCGGCGCGGCGGGCGCCGCCGGGCCCGCGTGCGGGGCGGTCCCCGCAGGGTACCCCGTCGGAGCCCCGGGCCGCAGCGTCGCCGCAGCGCTGGCCGCCCGCGCCCGCTCCTCGCGGGCGCGCTGCACCTCCTGCTCGTGCTGCCGGTGCAGCTCCTCCTTGACCGCGGTCTTCTCCTTCCCGATCTCGGACTGGACCGTCTGCACCGTCTCGGGCAGGAGGGTGCTCATGTGGTTCTTCACCTCGACACCGAGCCGCCGCACGATCTGCAGCACGGCCTCGCTCGACATGCCGAGCTCCCGCGCGACCTCGTAGACGCGCAGCTTCTTCGGTCCCTGGCTACTCGACACGGTCCTCTCCCTTGTCCGGCGCCGCCTCCTCGCCCGAGGGCGGCCGGGCGGGCGCCTCCGCGCCTTCGTGCGGTTCAGCGGCGGCGGGCGGCGCCGGCGCTTCCGGCGCGCCGGACGGGGACGCGGGGTACCCGGACCCGGACCCGCCTTCGGCGGGTGCCCCGGCGGGGGCCCCGGTGGGTCCGGCCTCGCCGCCGGCTTCCATCTCGGGGGTGAACTCCAGCTCGCCCGGCGCGGTCTGGATCGGCACCGGCGGGTGGGACGCCGCGTACTCCTGCGCCGCGGCCAGCAGCTTCTCCGCAGTCTTCTCCCCGATCCCAGGGATCTCGACCAGCTTCTCAAGCGGGGTCTGGAGGAGCTCCTGCACCGTCTCGATCCCGGCCGAGATCAGCTTCTGCGTCGTGGCCTCGCCGAGCGCCAGCTGCTCGACCTCGACCCGGCTCGCGCGCTCGAGATCCTGGCGCTTCTTCTCCTCGCTCTTCGCCACCAGATCGATCTTCCATCCGGTGAGCCGGGCCGCGAGCCGCGCGTTCTGTCCGCCCTTGCCGATCGCGAGCGAGAGCTGGTCGTCGGCGACGACCACCATCATACGCTTCTCGCTCTCGACCACGCGCACGTCCATCACGCGGGCGGGCGAGAGCGCACGCGACACGAACACGCTGGGATCCTGGGACCAGGGCACGATGTCGATGCGCTCGCCGCCGAGCTCCCGCACGATGCTCTGCACCCGCGAGCCCTTGAGCCCGACGCACGAGCCCACCGCGTCCACGCGCGGATCCGTCGAGTAGACGGAGATCTTCGAGCGCGCCCCGGCCTCGCGGGCCACGGCCTTGATCTCCACGATGCCCTCGGCGATCTCCGGCACCTCGGCCTCGAACAGGCGCCGCAGGAAGTCCGGATGCGTGCGCGAGAGGATCACCTGCGGCCCCTTCGCCGACTTGTCCACGTTGATCACCACCGCGCGCACGTAGTCGCCCTGGCGGTGGTACGAGCGCGGGATCTGCTCGCGCGCGGGCAGGAAGCCCTCGGAGTGGTCGAGCTTCACGATCACGTTGCCGCGGTCCACCTGCTGCACCACGCCGCGCACCAGCACGCCGATCTTGTCCGAGTACTCCTTGAAGACGCGCTCGCGCTCGGCCTCGCGCACCCGCTGGATGAGCACCTGCTTCGCGGTCTGGATGGCGTTGCGGCCGAACTCCTCGATCTTGAGCGGGAACACGAGCACGTCGCCGATCTTGGCGTTGCGGCCCTGCGGGAAGGCGCGCGCCTCCTCCACCGTGAGCTCGAGGGCCGGGTCGTTGACCGACTCGACCACGGTCTTGCGCAGCGCGATGGAGATCGCCCCGCTCTCGTTCGAGAACCGGACCTCGACGTCGGCGGTGATCCCGTACTTGCGGCGGACCGCGCTGGCGAGCCCGACCTCCAGCGTCTCGATGAGCATCGACCGGTCCACGCTCTTCTCGCGCGTGATCTGACTCAGCGCATCCAGAATTTCGTGGTTCATCGAGACCCTCCCCGCGACCGCCGTGACGCGCCCCCCGGCCGCGCCCCGCGATCCGTTCCGCGCGCCGCGTTCCCGCCCGGCGCTCCGGTCCGGCGGCTCCGTTCCCACGGATCGACGACGAGCCGGATCGACTTCACCTCGGGCCACTCGAACCTGTGCTCGGCTCCGTCCTCCGTGCGGATGCCGCAGGCGCCGTCCCGCGGCTCGAGGAGCTCGCCCTCGTAGTGCCGCCGCCCTTCTCGCGGAAGCGTGGTGGTGAGCATCGCCCGCCGTCCGGCGAAGCGCGCCACCGCCTCCAGGCTGGTCACCGGTCTGTCCATTCCCGGCGAGCTGACCTCCAGCCGGTAGCTCCCGGGCACGGTCTGGTTCATGTCGAGGCCGTCACCCAGGCGGCGGCTGAAGGCAGAGCAGTCACCGAGCGTGATGCCGCCGGGCTTGTCGAGCAGCACGCGCACGACGCGCTGCCGGCCCTGGACCACCAACTCCACGTCCACCAACTCGCAACCGGCCTCCTCCGCGAGGGGCTCGGCGAGCCGACGGACTTCGCTTCTGACGTCCAACGGATCTCCGGACAAGGACAAAAAACGGAGTGGTCGCGCCAACCCCACTCCTTCAGGGCACCATACCCGACCGGCCGCTTCTCGGCAAGCAGGGAATCCTGAGGTCGTCCGGATGCGGCGCCGCGCATCCGATCCGCCCCGGGCGGGTCAGTCAGAGAGCGCCAAGGCGCTCGCGCACAGTGGGTTGCCTGCGCGACGGCTCAGCGGGGGCGGGCCAGATCCGACTGGTAGACGATCCAGGCCGCCACGCGCGCCACCTCGGCCAGGCTCGCCGCGGACGTCCGGTCCGGCAGGTCGAGGTGCGTGTGCCAGGCCGGGTAGTCGAAATCGATGACGTCGGCTGCCGGGATGCCCGCCTCGAGCAGCGGGATGTGATCGTCCGTGATCGCGTAGCGAGGATCCGGCTTGAAGTGGACCGCGTGCGTGGCCCGCGCCGCCTCGAGCACGAGCGCGACGACGTTGGCCGCGCGTTCGGACGCCTGCACCTCCGGATGGATCTCGAGATCGCGGTCGCCGACC
>DATKKO010000208.1:0-2267 GCA_035542955.1 Terriglobales bacterium | reverse complement strand
TCGCGATAGACCTTCTGCGATTCGATCTTCTCGGCGAGCAGGGCCGGCCCGCGCAACGCGAAGCGCTTGGCCAACGCGGATCGGAACGGCGCGCGGGTCCCGAGTGTGTCCACTTTGAGGATGTCGATCCGGTCGAGCCACGGCTCCCAGCGCGAGCCCTCGGCGTAGTCGTCGAGCGCGAGCCGGTAGCCGGCGCCCCGCAGCCGCGCGCACGCGTCCAGCACCTCGCGATCGGGAACGATGTTCTCGATGATCTCGACCGCGGTCGTGGCGGGAGGCAGCAGGGTGATCCAGTCGCGGAGCAGCGCCTCGCGGGTCACGTTGATGAACGCCTTGCGCCCCCGGCTGATCATGTCGAGCCGGGGAAGGAACAGGCTGCCCGCGATCACCTTCGAGGAAGCGCGATCCAGGTCCGGGCAGGAGAAGCACTCCTCGAAGCCCGACCGGAACAGAAGCTCGTAGCCGACGACGGCCAGCTCGCGGTCGAAGATCGGCTGACGCGCGATGAATGCGTTCACGGCAATCCCCCGTCTGGGCTGCGTCTGAGATTCCGCGCGGGCGCACCCCCTCGTTTCCAGTATCGGCGCACGGGCCGCACACTTGAGCCCCGTGAGGGCAGAATTCTCCGCGTCCGGCAGGCCGCGGGAAGGTGGGTCGCGGGCGCACGAGGCGCGGCCTCACGCCCGGGCGCATCCGGCACGGGCGCCTCGGCGCTCACCCACGCCGGGGTGGACTTCCTCTGGATGCAGGTCTCCGGCGGGCTCAGGACGGCTTGAGCGCCTCGAGCTTCTTCTTGAGCGACGCGAGCGTGCCCGGCGACTGCTGCCCCGGGGGCAGCGACTCGGCGAGCGCGATCGCCTGCTCGAGCGTCTTCCGCGCCGATTCCCTGTCGCCCTTGCCCGCGTAGATGTCGGAGCGGTTCGCGAGCAGCGTCAGCTTCCGCGGACCGTAGGCTCGCTCCAGCGCGCGATCCGAGGCCGCGAGCGCGTCGTCCCAGCGCTTCAGCGCGCGATACGCCACGGCGAGACGCGCCGGAGGATTGTAGTCACCGGGGAGATCGCGCTCCGATGCCTGCAGCATGGGAATCGCGCGCTCCGGCTGGCCCAGCTCGAGGTACGCCGAGAGCCGGTGCGAATCGAACACGGCCCGCTGCTCGGGCGTCTTCGCCGCCGCGGCCTCCCGCTCGAGGAACGCGGCCCACTGCCCCGCGAGCTCCCGCGTGCCGTCGAGGTCCATCAGCTCCTTGTGCGCGTCCATGAGATCGGTGTACAGGCCCGACCGGTCGTCCGCGGCGATCGCCAGCGTGCTGTCCGCGAGCACGGCGCGCGCGTCCTGCTCGAATTCCGCCATGAGCGCGCGGCGCTGCGGGTGCGTCCTCGGCAGCTCGAGCGCGGCCTCGAGCCCGCTCGACGCGACCGATGCCGCCGATGGCAGGTGCGCCACCCGCGGGAACGCGGCGTGCGCGAGGCGCGTCGCCGCCTCGAAGCTGTCCGCGCTCGAGAGCGCGAACAGCGCCGCGTCCACGGCCCGCGCGTACGAGGGCCAGCCCTCGGGAGCCGAGGCCAGCGCCCGCTCGTACTCGGCGGCCGCCCCGGCGTTGTCGCCCGCCGCGTAGAGCCGGTCGGCGCGGGAGAGCGCGCTGTCCGCGGCGCCCCCGCCGGGGACGCCGCTCACCGCGACGGCGCCGTCGTCGAGCAGCCGGTCGAGCTGGGCCACGGTGAAGCCGCCCACCCAGCGCAGAGCCACCCGCTCATCCGCGGGATCGACGACGAAATAGGTCGGGAGCGCGGCGATCCCGAGCCTCTTCTTGATCTCCGCGTTCTTCGCCTTCTCCGTGTCCAGCTCGAGCCAGACGAACCGTCCGGCGTGCCGCGTGAGGGCGGGGTCCGTGAAGACGTAGGCCCTCATCGACCGGCAGGTGTGTCACCACGGGGCCCAGGCTTCGATGAAGAGCGGCACCCGGCGCGCGCGGGCCTCGGCCACGGCTCGCGTGTAGTCGTCCTGCACGAAGGGAAGCACCATGCGCGACGCGGACGCTTGCGGGCGCGCCGGTGCACGAGCGGCGCTCGCGGGCGCTGCGGCGAGCAGCGAGGCGAGCGACAACGAGAGCAGCAGCGTAGTGGAGTTCATGGCGCCATCGTACCAGAGCCGATGCGCTGCCGTCGCGTGGCGGGAACGAGCGCGGGAGCGGACCGAACGGGCGCGAACGAAAGGGACGCGCGCGGATCGGTGCCGCAGAGCGCCGCGCGTGTCGAACGCGCGGGAGC
>DATKKO010000207.1:0-2181 GCA_035542955.1 Terriglobales bacterium | reverse complement strand
CTTCCGGGCTTCCTTGCATCTGGACCGTTTCCAACCGAAAGGCCGCAAGCGCCGCCTTGCATCCGGACCAAGCCCGGCCAAAGAGCCGTGCCTCCTCGACCGCCGCCACCCCGTCAGTTCTCGCTGCGGCGCTCGGGTCACCTCCTCGCGGCGCGCGCGCGTCTCGTGTCTCATGCAACGCGTATCGCTGGTGATCACGGGGCACGTGCAAGGCGTGGGCTTCCGCTGGTACGTTCAGCGGCAGGCGCAGGCCCTGGGGCTCTCGGGCGAGGTCGGCAACCGCTCCGATGGGGCCGTCCTGATCGAGGCCGAGGGCGGGAGGCACGCATTGGAGCAGCTCCTCGAAGCGGCGCGTGAAGGCCCGATGGGCGCGGTGGTGCGGAACGTCGAAGCGCGCTGGTCCGAAGGACCTGGCCGGTACCAGGACTTCCACATTTCTCATTGAAAACGCTCATTGAAGACGCTCGTTGATTGCGCTCGTTCACGCTCATCGAGCGCACTCATCGAGCACTCTCGTTGATCCCGAGAGGGTCCATGCCCGATCTCGTGCGATTCCGCGACCGGCTGGCGGACGTGTTGGCGGAGGGGCGGCGCAGGCGCTCGATCTCCGAGAGCGACTACGAGGCGCTCCTGGTCGATCCGGACTTCGACGACGCGGAGTTCGAGCGCTTCCGGGCGCAGGCGCTCGAGTCCAGCCTCGTGCTGCCCGACTCCGACACCGGGACCGCGGTCGCGTCGGTCGAGCCCCCGCTGCCGCTGGGCGAGCCCGAGCGCGGCTTGCTCGACATCTACCTGCGCGAGATCGGCCGCATCCCGCTGCTCGAGCACGCGGAGCTGCTCGATCTGGCGCGCCGCGCGCGTGCGGGCGGGGCCGGGGCACGCAAGCAGATCATCGTCTCGAACCTGCGGCTGGTCGTGCACATCGCCCGCGCCTACCGGAACCGCGGGCTGCCCCTGCTCGACCTGGTCGAGGAGGGCAATCTCGGGCTGATCCACGCGGTGGACCGCTTCGAGCCGGAGCGTGGACTGCGCTTCTCGACCTACGCGGCGATCTGGATCCGGCAGGCGATCCTGCGCGGGATCGCCGAGCAGGGCCGCTCGGTACGCATCCCGGTGCAGATGTTCCAGCACGTCAACCGTTACGTGCGCGCCGAGCGCGCGCTCCGCATGAAGCTCGGCCGCAACCCGGCCGCCGAGGAGATTGCGCGGGAGATGCAGATCTCGACCGCGCGTGCCGAACGACTGGGCGCCCTGTTCTCCAGCCTGCACTCGCTCGACGAGGGCACCAGCATCGAGGCCTTCGAGCAGCTCTCGACCGAGGATCTGGCGGAGGGGCCGCCCTCGGTCGAGCGATTGATCGAGCTCCAGCTCGAGCACGAGAAGGTCGATCGGCTGCTCCGGTCCCTGAGCCAGCGCGAGGAGCAGATCGTGCGGATCCGCTACGGCTTTTACGACGGCGTGGCGCGGACGCTCGCGCAGACCGGCGGCTTCTTCGGCATCTCGCGCGAGCGGGTGCGCCAGATCGAGGCCCGGGCGCTGCAGAAGCTGCGGCGGGCGATCGAGCTGCAGGAGGGCGGAGACACGGTCCACGATCACGATCCGCCGGAGCCGCGGGGCGCGGCTCCGGCGAACGAGGGGAGCCGCACATGATCGATCTCAGCCGTTACATCCGGGACGTGCCGGATTTCCCGCGCAAGGGGATCCTCTTCAAGGACATCACCCCGTTGCTGCACGATCCGGAGGCGCTGGAAGCCACCGTCGACGAGATGAGCCGCCGCATGCCGCGGCCGGAGGCGATCGTCGCCGTGGAGTCGCGCGGGTTCGTGTTCGGCGCCGGCCTGGCGCTGCGCTGGCACACGCCGCTGGTGCTGGTGCGGAAGTTCGGCAAGCTGCCGGGGCGGACCGTGCGCGAGGGCTACGCGCTCGAGTACGGCAACGACATGCTCGAGATCCACGCCGACGCGCTGCGGCCCGGGCAGGGCGCCGTGATCGTGGACGACCTGCTGGCGACCGGCGGTACGGCGGCTGCGGCCGCGAACCTCGTCGAGAAGCTCGAAGCCCGCGTGCTCGCCATGGTGTTCCTGATCGAGCTGACCGGACTGGGCGGCCGCGAGCGCCTCAAGGGCCGCACGGTCGAGACGCTGCTTCAGTTCGAGGTCGAGGAGTAGGACCCCGCCGCAT
>DATKKO010000206.1:0-8223 GCA_035542955.1 Terriglobales bacterium | reverse complement strand
CGCGACGCCATGCCGGATGGCGGCCGACTGAGCATCGCCACCTACGCGCTGCCCGCCGCCCCGCGCTGCGGGCCGGAGGGGGATCAGGCCTGCGTGCGGCTCACGGTGAGCGACACGGGGACCGGCATGAGCGCGGAGGTGCAGTCGCACATCTTCGAGCCCTTCTTCACCACCAAGCCGGCCGGCCGGGGAACGGGTCTGGGGCTGGCCACGGTTCACGGCATCGTGGCCCAGAGCGGAGGCCGGATCGAGGTGATCAGCGCGCCGGGACAGGGCTCGACGTTCCACGTCTACCTGCCCGCGGCCGACGCCGGCGAGTCGCCCCGCGAGAGCCCGCCGCCCGCGTGCGGGCGCGGCGGAAACGAGACGATCCTGCTCGTCGAGGACGAGACGTCGGTCCGGGAGCTGGCGGCCTGCGTGCTCCGGGAGCACGGCTACCGCGTGATCGAGGCGGGCAACGCCGAGCGGGCGCTCGAGGCGGCCGCGTCGCTCGCGGGCCCGCTCGATCTGCTGCTCACGGACATCGTCATGCCCGGCCTCAACGGTCGCGAGCTGGCCGAGCGGCTCGGCCGCGATCGCGCGGGACTGCGCGTGCTGTTCGTGTCCGGGTACAGCGACGAGGCGCTGGCCCATCAGGACGCCGCCTGCCGCTCCGGAGCCTTCCTCGAGAAGCCCTTCGGCCCCGAGGCCCTGCTGGGCAAGGTGCGCGAGGTGCTCGAACCGTCCCGGCCCGGGCCTTCCGGGCGCTGACGCACGGCCCGGCGAGCGCTCGAATCCGCTTGCGATCCGCGGGTGGGGCCGGTTAGTCTGGCGGGCTTGTGGATTCCGACGGGGCCACCCTCCGGGAACGACTGGACGAGGTCCGCAGCCGCATCGCCGCGGCCGAGCGCCGATCCGGGCGGCCGCACGGAGCCGTGACGCTCGTCGGAGTGAGCAAGACGGTGGGGGCGGAGGCGGTGCGGGAGGCGGTGGGGCTCGGTCTCGCCGACCTCGGCGAGAATCGCGTGCAGGAGGCCGAGGCGAAGATCACGGCGGTCGGCCGCGACCGCGCGCGCTGGCATCTCGTCGGGCACCTGCAGCGCAACAAGGCGGGCCGGGCCGTCGAGCTGTTCGACCGCATCCACTCCGTCGACGACATCGAGCTGGCGCTGGCGCTGTCACGCCGCGCCGGGGCGGCCGGCCGCACGCTGCCGGTGCTGGCCGAGGTCAACGTGAGCGGCGAGGCCACGAAGTTCGGCGTCGCGCCACGCGATCTCGAGCCGCTGCTGGAGCGGATCGCGGCGCTTCCCGGACTGCGGCTCGACGGCCTGATGACGGTGGGACCGCCGGTGGACGTGCCGGGCGAGGCGCGTGCCGGCTTCGAGCGGCTGCGCGAGCTGCGGGATCGCGCGGAGCGGGCGCTCGGGCTGCGGCTGCCGGAGCTGTCGATGGGAATGAGCGGCGACTTCGAGGTGGCGGTGGAGGAGGGGAGCACGCTGGTGCGCGTAGGCACGGCGATCTTCGGATCGCGGCCGGCGGGAAGCGAATCGACGAGGCCGGCATGACGGGAGGCGCATTCATCGGATGGCTGGTGGGGCTGGTGGACGTCGGGCTCAGGATCCTCGAGCTCATCATCTTCGTGAACGCGCTCCTGAGCTGGGTCCAGCCCAACCCGATGAACCCGATCGTCCGCTTCCTCGATCGCGTCTCGGACACGGTCTGCAACCCGATCCGGCGCGCGATCCCGACCACGCTGGGCGGGTTCGACCTGTCGCCGCTGGTGGCGATCCTGGCGATCGAGATCGTGCGCTGGCTGCTGCACGCGATGCTGTGAGGCCGGACGCGGGCGGGCGCGGGATCGCGCGGCTGCGGGTGCGGGTCCATCCCGGCGCGCGGCGGCCGGGACTCGCGGGCCGGCTCGCGGACGGGTCGATCAAGCTGGCGGTCGCCGAGCCCGCGGAAGCGGGCCGCGCGAACCGCGCGGTCGAGAGCCTGCTGGCCGGGCTGCTCGGAGTCGAGCGGTCGCGGGTGCGGGTGGTGGCCGGGGCGGGCAGCCGTCTGAAGCAGATCGAGATCGACGGGCTCGCGCCCGCCGAGATCGAGCGGCGCGTGGTCGCGGCGCTGGCGGACGCGGCTGGCAGGGCGAGGCGAGAGCGGGGGACGTGATGGCGAGCGAGTACGTGCGGTGGATCGAGGAGGCCGTGGCCGTGGTGCGCGCGCGCACGCGCGTGCGGCCGGAGATCGGCGTGATCCTCGGCACGGGGCTCGGCGACTTCGCCGACGCGCTCGATCTCGACGCGGCGGTTCCCTACGCCGAGATCCCGCACTTCCCCGTCTCGACCGTCGAGAGCCACGCGGGCGAGCTGCATCTCGGCCGTCTCGCGGGGCGGCCGGTGGCGGTGATGAAGGGTCGCGTGCACTACTACGAGGGCTATCGCATGCGCGAGGTCGCGTTCCCGGTGCGCGTGCTCGCCGCCCTCGGCTGCCGCACGCTGATCATCACGAACGCCGCGGGCGGCATGAATCCCGACATGCCGCCCGGGTCGATCGTGGTCACCACCGACCACGTCAATCTCATGGGTGACAATCCCCTCGTGGGCCCGAACGACGACGAGCTGGGTCCGCGCTTCCCCGACATGAGCGAGCCGTACGCGCGCGATCTCATCGCGCTCGCCGAGCGCACGGCGCTCGACCTGGGCATCCCGCTCCAGCGCGGCGTGTTCGCCGCCGTGCCGGGGCCGAATCTCGAGACGGCCGCGGAGTACCGGTTCATGCGCTGGATCGGGGCCGACGTGGTGGGGATGTCGCTCGTCCCCGAGGATCTGGCCGCGGTCCACGGGGGACAGCGCGTGCTCGCCCTGAACGTGGTCACGGATGCCTGTCTCCCGGATGTCCTCGCCCCGGCGAGCATCCCCGAGATCCTGGCGGTCGCGGGACGCACGGCGCCCGTTCTCATCCGGCTGCTGACCGAGGTCATCCGCCGGCTCAGGGCCGGCTCGTGAGCACGAGATCCCGGCGCAACAACGATACGGAGGTGTGACGATGGCCACGAAGCGCAAGCCCTCAAGCCACTCCCGAGCCAGGAAGTCCGCGGCGGGCAAGGCCGCGCGCTCCGCGAGATCCCGGGCGAAGGCGAGGCCGCAGGCGAAACGCTCGGCGGCGCGCCACGCTCGGCCGGCCCGGGCGAAGTCGGCCGGAACGAAGAAGAAGCCCTCCGCTCCGGCGAAGGCGGCCGCGAAGAAGAAGGCGAAGGCTCCGGCCGCTTCGCGCCCCGCGGGTCCGCATGCGAACAACAAGGCCGCCGCGCCGCTCGCGGCTGCATCCAAGAAGGGACCCGCGCGGCCGCGAGCGGTGCCGCGACCTCCCGCGCCGGCTGCGGAGGTGCGCCCGCTGGGCATGCTGCCTCCCGAAGCGCGGGCGCGGGGGCTCGAACGCTCCGCGCCGGGCATCCTGCCGATGCCGCGCGCGGGCGCGATGAGGCCGGTGAACCACACGGCGAAGCTCGAGGGGAGCGAGCGCGTGACCAGCGACGATCTGAAGCAATTCGAAGAGCGCCTCCTCGGCGAGCGGCGGCGCCTGTTGAAGGAGATGGGGCACCTCGAGACGACGGTGCTCAAGGTGAATCCGCGGGACAGCGCGGGCGACCTCTCCGGCTATTCGTTCCACATGGCGGACGCCGGCACCGACGCGTACGAGCGCGAGAAGGCGTTCCAGGTCGCCTCCACCGAGGGGCGCCTGCTCGTCGAGATCAACGAGGCGCTGCGCCGTCTCTACAGCGGCGCGTACGGGATCTGCGAATCGTGCGGCAACCCGATCGCCAAGGTGCGCCTCGAGGCGGTGCCCCAGGCGCGCCTGTGCCGGGACTGCAAGGAGAAGGAGGAGCGGGACAACCGCCCCGAGAAGTGAGGCGCACCCTGCTGCCGGTGGCGGTCGTGGCCGCGGCGATCGTGGCGCTCGACCGCTGGACCAAGGCGTGGGCGAGCCGCGCGCTGCCGTTCGATCATCCCGTGCGCATCCTGGACGACTTCGTGCGGCTCACGTACACGCGCAATTCGGGCGTGGCGTTCGGCATCGGCCAGGGCACCGGGTTCCCGTACTACTGGCTCTCGCTGCTCGCGATCGTCGCGATCCTGTGGATGTTCTGGCGGGGACGCCGCGCCGGGAGCGGGCGGGGCATGCCTCTCGCGCGACGTCTCTCGCTCGCGCTCGTGCTCGGCGGCGCGATCGGCAATCTCGTGGATCGCGTGGCCAGCGGCGAAGTGGTCGATTTCATCGAGGTGGGGATTCCGCGTTGGCACTGGCCGGTCTTCAACGTCGCCGATTCGGCGGTCACGATCGGCGTCCTCGTGCTCGCGCTCACCTGGTCGCGTGGCCGGGAGCCGGCGTGGGCCGGGCCGGGGTACCCACCCGCGAAGCGGGTGGGTCCGGACGCGCCCGGCGATGAGCCGGCTCGACCTGCGGGTCCCGGCGACGAGCGCCGGGGAGCGCCTGGACCGCTTCCTGGCGGCGGCGCAGAAGAGCCTCTCCCGTAGCCGCATCCAGGCGCTGATCCGCGCCGGGCGGGTGACGGCGAACGGCCGCGCGGTGAACGCGGCGCAGCGTCTGCGCGCGGGCGACGCGATCGGTGTCGAGCTGCCGCCGCCGCGGCCCTCCGCGCTCGAGCCCGAGGACATCCCGCTCGCGATCGCGCACGAGGACGAGCACCTGCTCGTGATCGACAAGCCCGCGGGGCTCGTCGTGCATCCCGGCGCGGGCGTCGCGCGCGGCACGCTGGTCCACGCCCTGCTCCACCACGCTCCGGAGATCGCCGGCGTGGGCGGCGAGGGGCGGCCGGGCATCGTGCACCGGTTGGACCGGCAGACCTCGGGCTTGATGGTGGTGGCGAAGAGCGCCGAGGCGTACCGCGCGCTCGTGGAGATGATGCGCGCCCGTGCGGTGCGCCGGACCTACCTCGCGCTCGTGCTCGGCGTGCCGCGCGCGGCCTCGGGCACGATCGAGGGCGCGATCGGGCGCGATCCGCGCCATCGCCAGCGCATGGCCGTGGTCGCGCGCGGGGGCAAGCCCGCGCGCACGCACTGGCGGGTGCGCGAGCGCTTCCGGGGTGCGGCGTTGCTCGAGGTCCGCCTCGACACGGGACGCACGCACCAGATCCGCGTGCATCTCGCGCACGCGGGACACCCGGTGCTCGGAGATCCGGTTTACGGCCGCGCGGCCCGGAGCGGTTTGCGCGAGGCCGACGCCGAGCGTAGCCTAGCCGCCGCCTGGCTCGCGGGCCTCGCCCGGCAAGCTCTGCACGCCTGCGGACTGGCCCTGATCCATCCGGTCACCGGTGCGCCCCTCCGCTTCGAATCTCCGGTGCCGGACGACATCGCGCGCACTCTGGAGTCGCTGCGGGCTCGCACGAGCGACTGAGGTTCATGCCCGTCATTGGTTCGCCCGACATCGTCGACGTCCACCTCTCGAGCCGGCTCAATCTGCTCGGCGTGCTCGAGTGCGCCTCCCGGGTGCTCTGCGAGCGGCTCGAGTTCGACGCCGACACGAGCGATCAGGTGATCCTGGCGGTGGTCGAGGCGGGCACGAACGCGATCATCCACGGACACGGCCGCGACCCGGGCAAGATCGTCGACGTGCGCTTCGAATCCTGGCCGGACCGGATCGAGATCACCGTTCAGGACCGCGGCAGGGGCTTCGATCCCGCCGCGGTGGGGACCGACATCATCACGGAGGACCGCTTCCTCGCGCAGAAGGGCCGCGGGATCTTCATCATGCGCGCCTGCATGGACCAGGTCGACTTCCGCATCGACGCGAACGGCACCTGCTGCCGCCTCGTCAAGCGCCGCGCAGCATCGGCGGCCGGCGCCGAGCCCGCGTCCGGCACGGAGGCCCCCCGTCCGGGTTGAGAGCCCTGATGCGGATCCTCGCCGTGGACTGGGGTGAGAGGCGCATCGGCCTCGCCGTGAGCGATCCCCGCGAAGTGATCGCCAGCGGACTGCGCACGCTCCTCGTCACCGGCCCCGAGGCGGCGGCCGTGGCGGTCGCGGCCGTGGCGGCGGAGGTCGAGGCCGAGAGCATCGTGGTCGGCCTGCCGCTGCGCATGGACGGCGGCCGCGGCCCGGCGGCCGAGGCGGCGCAGAGCTTCGCGGATCTCGTGCGCGAGAGGAGCGGGCTCGCGGTCGAGACCTACGACGAGCGCCTGACCTCCGCGATCAGCGAGCGCCGGCTGCGCGAGGCCGGCGTGCGCACCGGCCACGCGAAGGAACGCGTCGACCAGGGCGCGGCGGTCGCGCTGCTCGAGTCGTTCCTCGCGAGCCGGCGCGCCCGCCGCGAGCGCGGAGAGGCGATATGAGCGCGTGGGGGCGGCGGGGGTCCGGCGCCGGCATCCGCCTGCCGCGGCCGCGCGTGCGCATCTTCCGCCCGCGCCGCTGGGCCCTGCTGCTCGCGATCCTCGCCGGGCTGGCCGTGGCCGCGGATCTCTTCTTCCCGGCCGGCCCGTTCCCGCCGCGGCGCAAGGAGGTGATCCTCGTGCAGCGCGGCGAGAGCCTGCGCCAGATCTCGGGCGAGCTGAAGCGGGTGGGCCTGCTCCGCGGCACGCTCGGGTTCGAGGTGCTCGCGCGCGTCATGCGGCTCGACCGCCACATCAAGGCGGGCCAGTACGAGTTCGCGCTGGGCACGCCCGTGCCGGCGCTGCTGCGGTCGCTGGCACAGGGCATGAGCGGCCTGAACCTGGTCACCATCCCCGAGGGGCTCACGCTGCTCGAGGTGGGCGTGCTGCTCTCGCACCATCTCGGCGTTCCGGTGTCGGCCTTCGATTCCCTGGGCCACGATCGCGCCTTCTGTGATTCGCTCGGGATCGACGCGCCGTCGCTCGAGGGCTATCTGGCGCCGGACACGTACGAGTTCCTGCCCGGGACCTCGCCCGAGGTCGCCTTCCGCACGATGGTCGCGAAGCAGGAGGAGGTGCTGCGGCGCGCCGCCGCGGGCCGCGACTCCCTGCCGCTCGGGCTGTCGCTGCGCCAGCTCCTGATCCTCGCCTCGATCGTGGAGTCCGAGGCGCGGCTCCCGAGCGAGCGTCCCCGCATCGCGCGCGTGTACCTGAACCGGCTCGCGCGCGAGATGAAGCTGCAGGCCGATCCGACGGTGTCCTTCGGCATGGGCATCGGCCCGCGCGCGCGCCTCGTGCTGAGGAACCTGCGCAGCGACTCGCCGTACAACACCTACCTCTACGCGGGACTGCCCCCCGGACCGATCTGCAATCCGGGGCGCGCGGCGATCGAGGCGACCCTGACTCCCTCGCCGGCCGAGCCCTCGCTCTACTTCGTCGCCCGCGGGGACGGCAGCCACCTGTTCGGGCGCACATACCAGGAGCACCTGGTGAACATCCGGCGCGCGCACGAGTACCAGGCGGCCGCGGCGGCCCTGGCCGAGTCGCTGCACACCGCCGACTCGCTCGCGGCCCAGGCGGCGGAGCGCGGCAGCCAGGCCGCGGGCCGCCGGCCGGGGTCGCCGCCGTGACGCCCCCGGCAGGCTCGAGCTCTTCGTCCACCGCGGCGACTCCGGGGCTTGGGCCGCGGCCCGGCGTGCGGATCCTCACGGCGGTGCTTTTGGCGATCGCCACGCTCGCGACGTTCTCGGGCGTGATGCGCAACAGCTGGATCCTGCTCGACGATCCCGAGTACGTGTTCAAGAACCCGTACGTGCGGAACGGCTGGACCTGGCGCGGCGCCGCGTGGTTCCTGCGCGAGCCGCAGGGTGGGAACTGGCACCCGCTCACCTCGTACTCGCACATGCTGACGGTCCAGGCGTTCGGCGCGAATCCCGCGGCGCATCACGCGGTCGATCTCGCGATCCACACGCTGAACGGTCTGCTCCTGCTCGCCCTGCTGTGGGGGCTGACGCGCGCCTGGTGGCGCAGCCTCCTCGTCGCCGCCCTGTTCGCCCTGCATCCGCTGCGCGTCGAGTCCGTGGCCTGGATCGCCGAGCGCAAGGACGTGCTGAGCACCTTCTTCTTCCTGCTCGCGCTGATCGCGTACGTTCGATGGACGGCCCGCCCGGGAGCTCTGCGCTGGTGGGCGCTGGTCGCGGCGTTCGTGCTCGGTCTGCTGAGCAAGCCCATGCTCGTCACGCTGCCGTTCGTGCTCCTGCTGCTGGATGCGTGGCCTCTCGGCCGGCTGCGCGCCGGGCGCACGGGGGACGCGAGGTCCGGCGCGAAACGAGGTCCATCCGCGGTCCCGGCCCGCTCGCTCG
>DATKKO010000205.1:0-2360 GCA_035542955.1 Terriglobales bacterium | reverse complement strand
CCGCGCCGCTCGAGCGTGGCCTGCGCGAGCGCCCGCACCGCGTCCTCGTCCTCCACGAGCAGGACTGTCCCGATCCCATCGGCGAGCTGCGCGTCCGACGGCGGCTCGGCCGACGGCTCCTCGACGCCTTCGGCGAGGGGGAAGCAGATGCGGAACTGGGTGCCGCTGCCCAGCTCGGAGTCGACCTCGATCTGCGCGCCGCACTGCTCCAGGATCCCGTACGCGGTGGCGAGGCCGAGGCCGGTCCCGCGGTCGAGCTCCTTCGTGGTGAAGAACGGCTCGAAGATGTGGGGGAGCGTCTCGGCGCTCATGCCCAGGCCGCTGTCGGCGACCGTGAGCACGACGCATCGGCCGTCGCAGGACGCCTTGCAGCGCCGCGCGTCGAGGGCACAGCTCCGATGCGCGGTCTCGATCACGAGCCGGCCGCCCTCGGGCATCGCGTCGCGCGCGTTGACCGCGAGATTCGCGATCACCTGCTCGATCCCGCCCGGATCCACCCGCGCGCACGCCGGCTGCGGGGTCAGCCGCGTCTCGAGCTTCACGTCCTCCCCGATCAGACGCCGCAGCATGTTCGTCATCTCCGAGACCACGGCGTTCAGGTCCACGACGCGCGGCTCCGCGGGCTGCCGGCGGCTGAAGGCGAGGAGCTGGCCGGTGAGGCTCGCGGCGCGCAGCGCCGCCTTGTGCACCTCCTGCAGGTTCCGCAGGGAAGCAGGATCGAGCTTCGCCCGCCGCAGCACGAGCTCGCTGAACCCCTGGATCACGGTGAGCACGTTGTTGAAATCGTGCGCGACGCCGCCGGCGAGGCGGCCGATCGCCTCCATCTTCTGGGCGTGGTGGAGCTGGCGCTCGAGCTGCCGGCGCGGGGCCGTGTCCACGTAGATGACCACGGTCCCGCTCACGTCCCCGTTCGTGTCGCGGAGCGGCGCGGTGGAGAGGCTGAGGTCGAGCGTCCGGCCCTCGCGGTCCGTGCGCTGCACCGGCACGTCGATCAGGCGCTCGCCGGCGAGCGCCCGGCCGGCGAGGTCGTACGAGGCCGATCTCTGGTCGGCAGGGATGTGGGCGGGCTGCACCTGGCCCAGCATCTCGTCGGAGCGCCAGCCGAAGAGGCGCTCGGCTCCGCTGGTCCACAGCGTCACGCGGCGCTCGCAGTCGAGCGCGACGATGGCGGCCGGCGACGCCGTGAGCACGGCCTCGAGCGTCTCGTTCGAGGTGCGCAGCGCGGACGCCGCCTGCTCGAGCTGCTCGTGGCGCCTTTGCAGCTCACCGGCCATCGCGTCCAACGCGCGACCCAGATCGCCCAGCTCGCCCGAATCACTCGGGTTCGTGCGGGCCGCCATGTCGCCCGCCCGCATCCGGCGCACGGTCGCGACCATCGCGTCGACCGGGCGCAGGAGGAACCATTGCGCCCACAGGGAGATGAGCAGAGCGGCGACGACCGTGCAGATCCCCAGCGAGATCAGGGCCTCGCGCGTGATCCGATCGGCATCGGCGAAGACGATGCGGGGCGTCAGTCCCAGCGCCACGAAGGCGCCACCCTCCGGCGCGCCCTCCACCGGCCGGAACGTCCACAGGCGGTCGATTCCGGCTGGGCCGCTCGCCCGGACCACGCCCTGGTGCCGGTTCAGGATCGCGCGCACCGCGGGCGCGTCGGCCACGGCGCGTCCCACCCAGCTTCCACCGTCCGGATACCGCGCGAGGATCGTGCCCTGGCCGTCCACCACGAGCAGGATGGCGCCGGGCGGCAGGGAAGTCCCCACGGGGGCGCTGCTCACCCAGGCCAGATCGATCGCGGCGAACACGACGCCGCTGACCTTCCCCTGGCGATCGCGCACCGGGCAGGCGACGTTGAGCCCCGGCCGGCCCGTGACGCGGCCGATCTGGTAGTCCCCGATCGCGAACGCGCCCGTCGCGAGCGCCCGGCGGAAATATCGGCGGTCCCTCACGTTCACGGGCCGGGTCAGCGGGACGCCGCTCGCGATCACGTCGCCGTCGAGCTTCGCGAGCGCGATGCCCTGATACGGACTCTTCCCGGGCGCGGCGCGCTCGCCGTCCGGAGCGTAGAGGCGTTCCGCGACGGCGCTGCCCCGCTGGCGGAGGATCGAGCGGAAGAGCGCCTCGCAGGCGCGGACGTTGCCGCGCTGCACCTCGGGCACGCGGGCCAGCGATTCGAGGAAGGCGCGGGAGTCGCGCAGAGCTTCGTCGATGCCGGCGCAGGTTCGATCGGTGAGGCCGCGCGCCTCGGTGAGGCTGCGGGCTTCGGCCAGGCGCCGCTCCCGGAAGCCCGAATCGAGAACCAACCCCACGGCGGGCAGCGCCATGAGCAGCACGATGCCGAGCAGCCGGATTCGCAGCGAGGA
>DATKKO010000204.1:0-6994 GCA_035542955.1 Terriglobales bacterium | reverse complement strand
GGCGTCGGAGTCACGGACGTGTCCGCGTGGCTCTGGGATTGCGGTCACGTCGCGACGGCCTGCTCGTGCCGCTCCGATTTCAATCACGACGGAAACGTCTCCCCCCTCGACCTCGCGCGGCTGCTCAAGGTACTGGGACTGGGCCACTCGTCTCACTCCGCCGGCACGCTCTGTCCCTAGCGCCGGCAGGCCGATCGCGGGAGGGGAGCGCCCGTTCTTGACCGGCCTCCGGCGCGGGCCGTAGGCTCGCCGCCTCGGTCCGCAGCCTCGCGCCCGGCGGGCCCGCGCCGCTCCACCGGGCCGTCCAGAAACCTCCGTCGCCGGGGTCCCGTGCCCGCCAAGACCACCCAGGACCTGATCGATCACGCGCTCCGTGGCGACCGGCTCTCGCTGGCCCGCGCCATCTCGCGCGTCGAGAACGACTCGGACGGCGCGGTGGCGATCCTCGACGCCTGCTTCGGCCGCAGCGGCCGCGCCTATCGCGTCGGGGTGACGGGTCCGCCGGGCGCGGGCAAGAGCACGCTCGTCACCCGGCTCGCGCGCGCCTACCGCTCGCGGGGCGAGAACGTCGCCATCGTGGCGGTGGACCCCACGAGCCCGTTCAGCGGCGGCGCGCTGCTCGGGGACCGGGTCCGCATGGGCGACCTTGCGGGCGACGAGGGCGTCTTCATCCGCTCGATGGCGACCCGCGGGAGCCTGGGCGGTCTCGCGGTGCACACCGCGCAGGCCTGCGACGTGCTCGACGCCGCCGGCTTCCGCCGCATCCTCATCGAAACCGTCGGGGTGGGGCAGAGCGAGCTGGAGGTGGCGCAGACGGCGGACACGACGGTGGTCGTGCTGGTGCCGGAATCGGGCGACGCGGTGCAGGCGATGAAGGCGGGGCTGATGGAGATCGCCGATCTGTTCGTGATCAACAAGGCGGATCGCGAGGGCGCGGACCGCGCGGCCGCGGCCGTGCGCACCGCGCTCGAGCTGCGCCCGGTGCGCTCGCCCTGGGAGCCGCCCGTGTTCCCGACGGTGGCGGTCGAGGGCACGGGCGTCGAGGACGTGCTCGAAGGGCTCGAGGAGCACCTCGAATACCTGAAGCGCCACGGCGGGCTCGAGCGGCGGCGCCGGCTGCGCCTCGAGCAGCGTCTGCGCGATCTGCTGCGGGATCATCTGTGGCGGGAGCTGGGCGCGCGCATCCTCGAGAGCGAATGGCGGGCGAGCGTGGACGCGATGGCCGCGCGCCGCCTGACGCCGCACCAAGCGGCCGAAAGGCTGATGGATCGGGCTCTGCACGATCGGCCGCGGGAACGGTGAGGAGCGGATGGCGACGAGCAGCCGGAGCATGAAGGGTCGCGCGCGAAAGACGAGGCATGCCGGATCGCGGCCGCGCGCGGCACGACCCGCACCGGACGGGCGCCCGGGCTCCGGCACGACGGGCGCGGCGCGCGAAGAGGTGATGCCCGCGGGGCCCGCTGCGACTCCGGAGTTCGAGGCGCAACGCCGGCGCTGGCAGAAGGGCTACGCCGCGTCAGCCGAGCGCGAGGGCCTCCACCCGTACACGATCTCGGGCATCCCGATCCGGCCGGTCTACACGCCCCGCGATCTCGCCGGGATGGACCTCGCGCGCGATCTCGGCTTCCCGGGAGAATACCCGTACACCCGTGGCATCCATGCCTCGATGTACCGCGGCCGGATGTTCACGATGCGGCAGTTCTCGGGCTTCGGCCTCGCCCGCGAGTCGAACGCGCGCTACCACTACCTGCTCGAGAAGGGCCAGACCGGTCTCTCGATCGCCTTCGACAACCCGACCATCATGGGCTACGACTCGGATCATCCGAAGGCCCACGGCGAGATCGGCAAGTGCGGCGTCGCCGTCGACAGCCTGCGCGACATGGAGATCCTGCTCGACGGCATCGACCCCAAGTCGATCTCGACCTCGATGACGATCAACGGGCCGGCCTCGATCCTCTTCGCCTTCTACCTCGCGAACGCGGAGAAGCGCGGCGTCCCGTTTCCCGCGCTGCGGGGCACGCTCCAGAACGACATCCTCAAGGAGTACATCGCGCAGAAGTGCTGGTGCTTCCCGCCCGAACCGTCCCTGCGCATCATCGTGGACCTGATCGAGTTCGCGACCGAGCGCGTGCCGCAGTGGAACACGATCTCGATCTCCGGCTACCACATTCGCGAGGCGGGCTCCACGGCGGCGCAGGAGCTGGCGTTCACGCTCGCGGACGGCTTCACCTACGTCGAGCGCTGCCTCGAGCGCGGGCTCGACATCGACCGCTTCGCCCCGCGGCTCTCGTTCTTCTGGAACAGCCATCTCGATTTCTTCGAGGAGATCGCGAAGCTGCGCGCGGCGCGCCGGATCTGGGCGCGGCACCTGCGCGGGCGCTACCGGGCGAAGCGACCGGAGTCCTGGCGCATGCGCTTCCACACGCAGACCGCGGGCTGCTCGCTGTGGGACCGGCAGCCCGAGAACAACATCATGCGCACCGCCTTCGAGGCGCTCGCCGCCGTGCTCGGGGGCACGCAGTCGCTGCACACCAACTCGATGGACGAGACCATCGCGCTGCCGAGCGACAAGGCGGTGAAGCTCGCGCTCCGCACGCAGCAGATCATCGCGCACGAGATCGGCGTGACCGAGACGGCCGACCCGCTCGCCGGCTCGTACTATCTCGAGAGCCTCACGAACCGGCTCGAAGCCGAGGCCGAAGACTATTTCCGCCGCATCGACGCGCTGGGCGGCGTCGTCGCCGGGATCGAGCAGGGCTTCTTCCAGCGGGAGATCCATCGCGCGGCCTTCCAGTACCAGCGCGAGATCGAGAGGAAGCAGCGGATCCTCGTCGGCGTGAACGAGTACGTCGAACCCGATGAGACGATCGAGATCCCGATCCTCGTCATCCCCGAGGAGGTCGAGGCGGAGCAGAAGCGCGCGCTGGCCGGGCTGCGGCGCTCGCGCGACGGCCGCGCGACGAGCCGCGCGCTCGCGGCGCTCACCGCGGCGGCGCGCGCCGCTCCCGGCGAGGCGAACCTGATGGAGAAGATGCTCGACGCGGCGCGCGCGTACGCGACCGAGGGCGAGATCCGCGGGGCGATGCGCGAGGTGTTCGGCGACTACGTCGAGAGCCCCGAGTTCTAGCCCGGGCTGGAGTGCGGACTCGAAGAGGAGGCCGTTCGTGAACAACCTGGTGACCGCCGGCGTCGTGGTGGTGGGCGTGGGGCTCGTCGCGTGGCTGCTGCGCCGGGGCTCGGGAACGGAGGAGGTCGATCGCAGCCTGCTCGCGGGACGGACCCCGGGCCCTCCGCCGGACGTCTCCGTCGCCGAGCCCGAGGACGAGCCGGAGAGCGGCGGGATCGAGGAGCTGATGGAGCCGGGCCGCATGCTCGCGATCTCGTCGGACGGGGAGGTGTTCCTGCCCTACGGCGGACAGGTGCACGTGCTCCCGCTGGGCGACGCGCGCGACCGCGGCGCGGGGGGCGTGACGAGCTGGGATCGCGTGAAGCGCGAGGTGATCGACGCGCAGCGCATGGCGGAAGGCACCGGGCAATCGGTGACGCAGCTCAGCGCGGGCGACTTCACCGGCGGCCGGGTGAAGCGCGGTGCCCCGGGCGTCGATCCGTGGCGGCTCGAGCTGCTGGGTCGCGAGGGCGAGTACCTGGTCTACGCCTTCGAGACCGAGGAGGCGGCGCGCGTCGCGTTCGCCATGCTGGAGGAGAACGAGATCATCCGCCGTCCGGTGGGCGAGGACGGCGAGCCGGTTCCGCCGAGCGCGGAGGATTTCGAGGAGGCGCGGCGGCTGTATCAGGAAACGCTGACCGAGCTGTCGGCCGCGCCCGAGGAGCCGGAGCAGGATCCGCCCGGGGGCGGCGCGGGCGGGACGCGCGCGAGCAGCGCCGAGGACGCGCTCGCCGCACGCACGGACGAAGCGCCCCGTGCCGAGGCCGAGCCGACCCTGGGGGTCGCGGTCGCCGCGGAGTCGGGGGCGATCGCCGAGGCGGAGGCGCCGCCCGCCGCGCCCGAGGAGCCGATCCGCGCGGGCCAGCTCGCCGCCGAGACCGAAACGGCCTCCGATCTGCCGTCTCCCGAGGCGCAGGAGTGGCTCGTCGCGCAGCTCGCGGACCTCATCCGCCGCGCCGGTCCGGAGCCGTTCCTCTGCGCGCCGCTCGTCCTGCCCAACGACAGCTTCTTCCCCGATCGCTGGCAGGGCGACGCGGCATCGGTCCAACGGTTGCTCGATCGCCTGCTCGGTTACGCCCGTGTCGAGCGGGGCGCCGTCGCCCAGCTCCGCGTCCCGCCGGAGCTGCTGGCGAGGCCCGACGTCCTGGTCGCGCTGGCCGCGCGCGCGGCGGCGGCGGCGTGGCGCAGGACGCACCGCCTCGCGGCTCCGCCGTCGAGGCTCGAGCAGGCGCTGACGGACCTGACCATGCTCTACCTCGGGTTCGGCATCCTGGTCGTGAACGCCGATCGCGCCGTCGACCGGAGCCGGGTCGAAGGCTCCCTGTCCTCCCAGGCCCTGTGCTTTCTGCTCGCGCTGCAGGCCGTGGTCTGCGACATTCCGCACGGGCGGTACGGGCGCTGGCTCGACCCCACCCGGGCCGCCTTCTTCGGCGCGGCGATCCGTGAGCTGGAGCCCCGGCTGGACGAGCTGATCGAGCGCCTCGGACTGCCGCCGGAGGAGGAGTGGCCCGAGTCCTGGGAGTCATCGGCGGGTCGGAGTTGACGTGGCCGCGACCGTGAGCGCGAGGAGCGACGAGATGGAACGCAGGATCCGCGTGCTGGTGGGCAAGCCGGGACTCGACGGTCACGACCGTGGGGCGAAGGTGGTCGCGGCGGCGCTGCGCGACTCGGGCATGGAGGTGATCTACACGGGACTCCACCAGACCCCGGAGCAGATCGTCGAGGCGGCGACGCAGGAGGACGTGGATGTCGTCGCGCTCTCGATCCTCTCCGGCGCGCACATGACGCTGTTCCCCGAGGTGCTCGAGCGCATGAAGGCGCGCGGCCTCGGCGACCGGCTGCTCACGGGCGGCGGGATCATCCCGTCCGAGGACATGGAGAAGCTGTCCCGGATGGGCGTGGGCCGGCTCTTCGGCCCGGGCACCTCGACGCAGGACATCATCGCGTACATCCGCGACTGGTTCGCCCGCGAGCACGGCGGGGCCGCTCCGGTGGCGAGGCCCGCGGCGCGGGAGGAGCACGGGAAGGAGGCCGCCCCGGAGTCCGCGGAATCGGCGAGCCCGCAGCCGCTGGCGACGACGGGAAGGCTCGCCGCGCGCCGGGCCGCCGACGGGGCACCTGCGCGAAGCGCGGGTCGGGCGAAGCGCGCCCGGCTGAAGACGGAGGCGGCCCATCACGTGCCCACGGCGCGTCCGGCGAAGGCGGCGCCCGGATCCGCCGCGTCGCGCCGGACGGGCGTCGCCGCCGGGACGAAGACCGCGGCGAATCGCGGCCGGCCGGGGAGGGCGGCGCCGGAGCCGAAACGCGTCGCGCGCGCGAAGACGGCGTCGCGCGCTTCGGGCGTCACGGCGCCGCGCCCGGGGAGCGCGCGATCGGCGAAGTCCTCTCGAAGGGAATCCGCGATTGCGCGATCCGGAGGGGCCGCCCGATCGAAGTCCGCGGCGGGGTCACCGCGCCGGCGCTCGCGCCGGGCGCGAATCGCCCGAGGTCGCGCGCGAACATGACCGGCTTCGTCCTCCTGCTCTCGATCCTCGTCCAGCCCGGGCAGCCCTCGATCCAGGGCTCGGGCCCGCCGATCGCGCACGAGCACGTCATGGACGAGTCGGACGTGGATTCCCTGACGGCCGCGCTCCAGCCGTTCGAAACCGTGTTCGTGGCCGCCATCGACGGCGTGCCCGCGCCCCGGGCCGAGCGCGAGAGCTTCCTGCGCGGCTTCCATGACGCGTTCGGCGAGAAGTCCCTGCGGACGGAGCGCATGCGGAAGGGCGCGAGCCAGGCCGTGCCGGACGAGTCGCTCCCGAACCGGATGCGGCTCGTGGCGGAGGAGGAAGGGGCGCGGTGGGCGGCGCGGATCGGCATCGCGTGGCTGGCGCCGCCGGCCGACAGCGCGGGCGCGGGCGCTTCCGATTCGATCGCGCGCGCGTGGCCCGGGCTCCGCGCCGCGGTGCGCGTGAGGCTGTCGCCGAGCGCCGGACGGGGCGGGGAGACCGGCGTGCGGACGATCGAGTTCGAGTACCGTCTCCGATTCCCGAGCGGGCACCCGGTCGACGCGAGCTACTACCAGCTCGCGGGACGGCAGGTCGCGTTCCTGGCGCTCGAGGCGCTCCAGCGCCCCGAGGGGCGTCTCGACGACGACCAACGTCTGATCCTCGAGGACACGCTCCGGGAGCCCGCGCCCTCGTCCCGCTGAAGCGGCCCGCGCTTCGTCTTCGACCGGGGCGGGCGGACATCGGCCGGACATTGCGCGGCACGAACCGGCCGCGGCGCGCCAGGCCTCTTCCCGCTCCCCGGCGCCTGCGCTAGAGTCGCGCGTGGCCGTCCGTGAGGATCGGTTCGTCAAGGAGCCATCCGCCATGCTGTTCCTCAGAGACGAGCACCTCCAGGTCCGCGAGATGGCGCGCAAGTTCGCCGACGAGGTCGTCGCGCCCCGCGCGCGCGAGCTGGACGAGACCGAGAGCTTCCCCGGCGACACGATGCGGCAGATGGGCGAGCTGGGATTCCTCGGCCTGCCCTATCCGGAGACGTACGGCGGCGCCGGACTGGACACGCTCGCCTACATCCTCGCGGTCGAGCAGATCTCGCGCGTCTGCGCGTCCACCGGCATCACCTTCGCCGCGCACGTCTCGCTCGCCTGCGGTCCGATCTACGGCAGCGGGAGCGAGGAGCAGAGGCTCAGGCTCCTCACGCCGATGGCGAGCGGGAAGGCGCTCGGCGCCTTCGGGCTCACCGAGCCCGAGGCCGGCTCGGACTCGGGCGCCACGCGCACGCGGGCCGAGAAGGTCGAGGGCGGCTGGCGCGTGAACGGCTCGAAGATCTACATCACGAACG